>CAYXWE010000980.1:0-1823 GCA_964468145.1 uncultured Pleurocapsa sp. | reverse complement strand
ACAGGAGAAAACTCTTTTGCTCATAGCCCTGAGATGCAGAAGGGTATTCGGTTAATAATTGAGCTTTGTTTGTCTGCCAGGTTTGATATGTATCCCACTCTGCTTGTGCCTGATGGTGCGTGCATGATCGATCGCCGTATGGGTATTAACGGTCATCCTCTAGAGATTCAGGCTTTGTTCCATACCACTCTCAAGTGTGCCAAAGAATTACTGCTGGACAATCAAGAAAATCTTAAAATCATTCAAGCAATAGATAATCGTCTTCCCCCTCTAACTAGCCATATTCGCCACAACTACTGGCTAGATCCTGAAAAACTCAATGTGATCTATCGCTACGACTCGGAAGAATATGGCGAGGATGCGCTAAATCAATTTAACATCTATGCAGAATCAATTCCCTATGCTGAGTTAAGCGAGTGGTTTCCCGAAGAAGGTGGTTATCTAGCGGGAAATTTGGGGCCTTCTCACCTCGACTGTCGCTTTTTTTCTTTGGGTAATATGATGTCAATTTTGTCTTCTCTAGTAATGCACCAACAGGGGCAAATTATTATGCACACTATCGATCGCAAATGGGAAGATCTTGTCGGCTGGATGCCCATGAAAATTTGTTTCCCTGCCCTGAAAAATAGAGACTGGCAGTTGCTTACAGGATGCGACCCCAAAAACCGCCCTTGGTCTTATCATAATGGTGGTAACTGGCCTGTTTTACTATGTTTCTTTGTGGCTGCTGCGGTTAAGGTAGATCGGGCAGATTTAGCGACAAAAGCGATCGCTATTGCAGCCAAACGCCTCCATAAAGATGAATGGGCAGAATATTATGACGGTAAAAATGGTCGTTTGGTAGGGAAAGAAGCTAGAAAATACCAAAACTGGACAATATCTAGCTTTTTACTCGCTCAGGAATTAATAGACGAACCTGGATATATTGATTGGATTTCCCATGATTAATATACTTTGGCAGTGAGGAAGAGGGGAGATATTTGGTTAGGTAGTATATTCCGCGTTAATTTCAACGTACTTGTAGGTTAAGTCGCATCCCCAGGCGGTACTTGTTCCCGATCCTACTCCAATACCAACAGAGATTAAAACCGTGTCAGATTTTAAATATTCTCCTGCTGCTGCTTGCTTGAGGTAGTTACTGGCTGCGGTGCGATCGAAGTCTTGGGGTTGACCATTTTTCATTAAGACAATATCCCCTAGCTTGATGTTTAGTTCGTCTTGGTGAAATTTAACTCCTGCTCTACCTGCTGCTGCTGCAATTCTGCCCCAGTTAGGATCTCGTCCAAATACTGCGGATTTAACTAAAGATGAACCGACAATAGTTTTAGCTACCTGAGAAGCTGCCCGATCATTGGGTGCGCCAGTTACTTGGACTTCAATCAAACAGGTTGCACCTTCGCCGTCGCGGGCGATCGCCTTAGCTAAATGCTGGCATACTTGGGTTAGCATTGCCTCTAGCTTTTGAGCATTTTGGCTTTTTTCGGTAATGGCAGTGGTACGAGACTGTCCGTTAGCTAGAGCTAATACGCAATCATTGGTACTGGTATCGCCATCGACTGTAATCTGATTAAAACTTTTATCTACCGCCCGTTTGAGCATTTCGTGCCACAGTCCCGTGGATACCGCAGCATCGCAAGTAATAAATCCGAGCATTGTTGCCATATTGGGGGCGATCATCCCCGAACCTTTGGCAATACCGCCAATGCGTACGGGACGACCTTCAATAGTAGTCTCCAGGGCAATTTCTTTTGATACCAAATCCGTAGTCGTAATTGCTTCTGCTGCATCTGCCCCCCCATTTTCGGTGGCTGCTCTAATTAAGG
>CAYXWE010000979.1:0-1832 GCA_964468145.1 uncultured Pleurocapsa sp. | reverse complement strand
GTTCCTTAAATGCGAGTAGATCGCACGATGGATTATCACCCAAACCCATAAACTATGAGCCTCATCAGGTTAATCCAGTGTCAGCAGAGTTAAGTCTTGCTGGCTCGACTCCCAAAAATTATAAGCCTGGGGTAATGGCATCCGATAAATCCTATCGTTGGAATCGACCCAAGTATTCTCGCAATCGTCGCCGAATTGATATTTGGCTGTTCGTTTTTTCTTTTCTGTATAAAAATTGGCGCAATCAGCGCAAATGGACTTATGTAGGTGGTTTTACCCCAGAAAAGCAGGCAGTAAGACGCAGACAACAGGCAGTTTGGATTCGAGAAAATTTCTTAGAACTAGGCCCGACTTTCATCAAGCTAGGTCAGCTATTTTCGACTAGAGCCGATTTATTTCCCACCGAGTATGTTGAAGAACTCTCCAAGCTTCAAGACCGCGTTCCTGCTTTTCCCTACAAGCAAATTGAAGAAATCGTTGAGTCAGAATTTGGCAAACCAATCGGTCAACTTTTTTCTAGCTTCGATCCCATTCCTCTAGCTGCTGCCAGTTTGGGACAGGTACATAAAGCTAAGTTACACAGCGGAGAAGAGGTTGTTGTCAAGGTACAAAGACCGGGGTTGAAACAACTTTTTACCGTAGACCTAGCAATACTCAAGCAGATTGCTCGCTATTTTCAAAATCATAAAAAATGGGGCAAAAATCGCGACTGGATGGGCATTTATGCCGAATGCTGTCGAATTTTATGGGAAGAAACTGATTATCTCTTAGAAGGGCGTAATGCGGATACTTTTCGCCGTAACTTTCGCGATCAAGATTGGGTATGCGTTCCACGGGTGTACTGGAAATATGCTTCGCCCAAAGTTTTGACCCTGGAGTATATGCCAGGAATTAAAATTAGCCACTACGAAGCCATCGAAGCTGCAGGACTCGATCGCAAGACCCTAGCTAGATTAGGCGCGAAAGCTTATCTACAGCAGATACTCAATGGCGGATTTTTTCATGCCGATCCTCACCCTGGTAATATTGCAGTCAATACCGATGGTGCTTTGATTTTTTATGATTTTGGCATGATGGGTCAAATAGAAAGCAATATTCGCGAGGGATTGATCGATACTTTAGTGGGAGTTAGCCAAAAGAATGCGGAGAAAGTAGTAAAATCTTTGGTCAACTTGGGTGCATTAGTTCCCACAGGAGACATGACTTCAGTACGGCGATCGATTCAGTTTATGCTAGACAATTTTATGGACAAGCCCTTTGAGGAGCAGTCTGTAGACGCAATCAGCGAAGATCTATATGAAATCGCCTATGGGCAGCCGTTCCGCTTTCCTGCTACCTTTACTTTCGTAATGCGGGCATTTTCTACCTTAGAAGGTGTGGGTAAAGGCTTAGATCCTGAATTTAACTTTATGGAAGTCGCACAACCTTATGCAACAAAGCTTATGACTAGTAGTGATTCTAACGGCAAAACGATCTTTGATGAATTGGGCAGACAAGCAGCACAAGTAGGTACGGCTGCTTTAGGGCTGCCTGGGCGAATCGACGATACAATAGATAAATTAGAACGAGGAGACTTACGAGTCCGCGTCCGTTCTATAGAATCGGAACGAGTTATGCGCCGTTTGAGTGCAATTCAGCTAGGTACAAACTATACTGTGTTGTTGAGTGCGTTATTAATTTGTGCGACTCTCCTTTTGGTCAACGGCTATCAGATTGTGGCAGCAATAGCTGCAGTAATTGCTATTATCCCTGGTTGGGCTTTATTTAGATTACTCAAACGTCTCGATCGCATTGACCGAATGTATTAAAAAAAATATATCACAAAAGATGTT
>CAYXWE010000978.1:0-1835 GCA_964468145.1 uncultured Pleurocapsa sp. | reverse complement strand
GTTGTTTTACCAGCATCTACGTGTGCGAAGATGCCTATGTTCCGATATCGAGAAAGGTCTTTCATTTTTGTCTATATTTTTATGATTAATCATGACCTCGCGATCGCAAAGCATACCCAAAGGTAGCTGTTTAGGTGCTATTTAATGAGGTCATGGCATGGTTAGATTCAACTATTTGGGTTGAAATTTCAACCGTAATAATGATTTTTGTGCAGCCAATCTAATTTCTGATGGCAACGATGCTCATTATAATGCTAATTATTAAATAATAATAAGATATATTTACTCTGCGGTACAGGTGGAGATCGCGACAATAGATTGTATCATCGCCAAGTTATCCTAATAGAGCGATCGCATCTTAACTATTAATCTAATTAAAATTCGAGTAGATTCAAATCGAACAACAAGCCATTGAAGTTAGGCAATCAGCAGACAAACCTTTATCTAACCATGAAGAGAATTATCCTAAGCTAAATTAATGTACTAATAGCTTTACGGAAAATTTGCCGAGGGATGGCTATGTCTAAATATTCATTGTCCTTTGCTTCTGAAGAGAGAGGCTACTTTTCTTTACCTCAATTAGTATAGCTTAATTTTTTGCTAAGTCAACAAAACAGTTTCAGCAGTTTCAGTATCCGATCTAAGATTAAACGTCATTATTTTTTGGTTAGCATTCTAAATCTACAAATAGATTTCCTTTTTTCCAGAATTAATCTCAAATTATGTAGTTTATGTAACCCCTTAAATATAAAAATTTTGTTAAATTTAAGTATGAAAGATTAAACCACTAATATAATTAAGCAGAATTATGACAGTAAATCAGCCTAAATTTCGAGGCTTCATAATCGGAGAAAGAAGATCGGGGTCTAATTTTTTACGTACAACATTAAATGTATCGACTAAAATATCTGCTCCTCATCCCCCGCATATCATGCATACGTTTAATAGCCTCGTACCCACATACGGCAATTTAAATGACGATAATAATTGGCGGGAACTCGTTAGCGATGTAGTTAGAAGTGTTAATTATAATCCAGTACCTTTTTTATCATCTGATACCTTGTTAACGGCAGATGAAGTATTAAGTCGCTGCGAAACTCGTTCTTTAGCTGCAATTCAAGATGGAGTCTATAGAATAGCTATGGAACACGAGGGCAAAGTAGGCTGGGTTTGTAAAAGCAATGATAATATACACTATTTAGCAGAATTAGAAAAAGCTTTCGGAGATAGTGCTCGATATCTGTTTCTTTATCGTGATGGTAGAGATGTTGCATTATCTTTCAGAAAAGCTCATATCGGACCAAAACACCCTTATGTCTGCGCTAAAGAATGGTCTGAAATTCAAGAACTGATATTGGCATGGGAAGCCAAAATAGGAAGCCGCGTTCTGCGAGTTAAATACGAAGCATTACTAGAAAACCAGACAGAAGAAGTTTTAAAAATTTGTGACTTTTTAAATGTTCCTTTTGAGAGTGCAATGCTCAATCCTGGAAAATCAAAGGAAGCTCAACGGACTGCTAGCAAGAGCGATTTATGGAAAAATTTGGCCAAACCACTAATAAAAAATAATCATGGCAAATATATTCAAGACAATCCTGAAAATATTAGGATTTATGAAAGTGTAGCAGCAGAGTCTTTGATAAATCTTGATTACAAATTAATGTATCAAGACTGTATTAAAAAATACGCACCTCAACAGATTGAGAAATTTTGCCAAGATGATATTCGTCTGCGCCAGGAGGCTGTGACTTCCTGCCAAGGCGATGGTGGTAGCAGAAAAAAACAAGTACAGTTTCTTAGTGAGCTTCGCCGAAAAAGAGGAGCAAAAGCATCCG
>CAYXWE010000977.1:0-1835 GCA_964468145.1 uncultured Pleurocapsa sp. | reverse complement strand
GGTGGGATTGGGCAGCTTTATAATTATTGCCAAATTTTCTTCCCCCAGAATGTTTGTGCTGCGCTTAGAACAGCTAGAAAAAAGAGGTATTTTTACAGTGCGATCGGCTCGTACATCTTTGGTAGAAGGGTTTCAGAATGCCTGGAATCGCAGTGCTATTTTGTCAGTGGTAGTGGGTGCTAGTACAGCAGGAGCAGTAAGCTATATTTCTTCTAAGCGAATTACCAAGCCCGTCAAGCAAATGAAATATATTACTCAAAAGTTTGCAGCAGGAGATTTAGATGAAAGAGTCCCAGAAAGCGTAATCCCTGAAATCAATCAATTAGGCGTTAGTTTTAATTCTATGGCTAGCAGTTTGGGGAATGTAGAACAGAGAAGACGGGAATTAATTAGCGATCTCACCCACGAATTACGTACCCCCCTAACCGTGGTGCGGGGTTATTTGGAAGAACTAGCCGACGATCGCATTGAAGGAACGCCCGAATTATACTTGCGTTTAATTAGAGAAACCAGACGTTTGGAAAGGTTGATTCGCGATCTACAGGAACTTTCTAAAGCAGAAGCAGGATATTTATCCATCAATCCTCAACCGATGAATTTGTATCCCCTGCTGAAGTCTCTAGTCGATCGCTTTGGCGATCAATTAATGGAATTCGGACCAACGTTAAAATTAAGCGTCCCTCTCGATCTTCCTACCGCCCTGTGCGATCGCGATCGCACGGAGCAAATTTTAGTCAATTTACTGGGCAACGCTATTCGCTACACCCAAACAGGATCGATTGTGGTCAAAGCAGAAAAAAAACACCGTTCAATTTGGATTTCAGTCACCGATACGGGAGTAGGTATTGCTAAAGAAGATTTGCCCTATGTTTTTGAACGCTTTTGGCGTGCCGATCCCTCTCGCTCTACTCATTCTGGAGGAACGGGAATCGGTCTGGCGATCGCCCGTCGTCTGGTTGAATTACAGGGAGGAACGATCGAAGTAGAGAGCCAAGTAGGTAAAGGCAGTACTTTTAGTTTTAGCGTTCCTGTTGCCTAATACAAATTTGGACTGACTGGGGGACTGGGTGAATAATCGAGGGTAAAAATTTGGTATCATCCTGCAACGGGAGCAACGCCAGAAACGAAAATTGAGTAATAATATTAATGTTTGCAATTCTTTACATATTACTCATTTAATAATTATGGCAACATCCGAAAGTCAATACGAAGTTCAAAAAACCGAACAAGAATGGAAAGAAATTCTTTCTCCCGAAGCATTTAAAGTACTGCGGAAACACGGTACAGAAAGAGCGGGTACGAGTCCTCTAGACAAAAACTACGAGCCAGGTACTTATGTCTGTGCTGGCTGCGGTCAACCCTTGTTCGATGCCGATACTAAGTTCAATAGCGGTACGGGTTGGCCTAGTTTCTATCAACCCTTAGACAATGCGATCGATACTACTGTAGATCGCTCTTTGTTTATGACCAGAACAGAGGTACACTGCAATCGCTGTGGCGGACATTTGGGTCATGTATTTGGTGATGGTCCCAAACCCACTGGTCAACGCTACTGTATGAATGGAGTATCTTTAAAGTTCGTTCCCGAACAGTAAGTAGTTGTAGTTGATGCTCCCTGCTGTACTATAGACGGGGAGGTCAACTACTTACGATCGGCTTGTTTAAAAGATAAGTTTTTCTTCATTAAAGGCAATCGGAAAAATTGAAGGCTCTATCCCGCTTGATTTTCCAGACGAGCCACCAGAGAAACCAAATTCAAGCCAGCCAGATGTGTAGCTGCAAGCAAATATCGAGCAAAATTGGATACGATTGACATAAATAAACTAGTAATTGAC
>CAYXWE010000976.1:0-1840 GCA_964468145.1 uncultured Pleurocapsa sp. | reverse complement strand
GAATCACCACTGAGATAAACATGACCTAAAGTTTTTCCTTGATAACTACGTTTGGTAATCTTCCATCCAGGCTCAAGATCTATTTTCAATGCGCCTTCTCCCAAACCTCTGCTCCGACCAATTACTAATTCTGGCAAGCTAGGATTTTCGTGTTTAGCAATTACCTGCAGTTCTCCATTACGCTCAAGAACTTTAATTAGATAGAGAGAAGATTTTTTCTCATTACCATCAATGCGAATACTATAGCCATTGCTATCTTTGCTGCGTTTACAACTATCTGTATGGTCGAAATTGAGTAGCAACAGATCTACCATTACAGGTGCAGTTCCGCTTTCATTCCAACATTGTTGTCGATTGGGTATTTGCTCGATAATTTCTAACTTATGCTCTTTATATCCAAAGGGAATAGCAACCGCAATAATTTGTTGGGGATCTATTTCTTTTTCTGTGAAGTCATTAGCCAAAGATTTTTTAGACTGGGAAAATAGTCCGATACTAGCAAGAGTTAATAACGTTAATTTAATCCATTTACTACTCATTTAGGTGCTTTAGTCTTAATATTTAAAATATTTTAAAGCTAATAGTAGTATTGAATTGTAATTGCAAGACGTATTTTTATAAAAAAGTAACAAAGTATATTACATTTTTACAAACTACATAAAACTAATTTTATTTGTCTATTTTGTAAAGAGTAAAATAATATTTTATATTGGTTCGCGTTGCAAAAACTCTGCCATCCCCAAATAACTAATACCTTCGGGGGTAATTTCAAACCGATAGGGTAATACTTCTACGCCTTTGGCTACTGCTTCCCGTAATAACTCTCCGTATCTAGGATCGCAAGTATCGCTGGGAGAAAAGCGATCGCAATCTCCACGATTAATAAAATATAGCATCACAGCTTTAGTATCGGGAACGAGATCCCTCAATTCAACGAGGTGTTTTTGTCCCCGCGTGGTTACGGTATCGGGAAATAAAGCTAAATTGCCATTACTAAGAGTTACACTTTTTACTTCTATATATATATCTGGTCGATTTTCTCCTGACAGTAAAAAATCAACTCGACTTTTTTTATCCTTGCCATAGGGAACTTCCGATCGCACGCGATCGTATCGATCTGCTAATTCGGGAAATAGTTTCTGTTTTAATGCCAATTTGACTACCCTGTTGGGAATGGCAGTATTAGTTCCCACCCAAGTAGAATCAATCTGAATCATTTCCCAGGTATAAGCCAACTTGCGTTTGGGGTTATCGCTTTTAGATACCCGTACCAAACTATCAGGAACAGACACCCCCGTCATTGGTCCGGTATTGGGACAATGGGCGGTAATTATCTCTCCTGTCTCCAACTCAATATCTGCCAAAAACCTCTTATAGCGTTTAATTAAACGACCAGGAATTAAAGGCGGGTATTTATAGATCGATACCATTTATTGTTATTCCTCAAACAACCTAACAGCAGTTTAAATGTTTTTAGAGCGATTGCTTTGTTGAAGAAATTTTGCAGAGACGCAAACTCAACCGTCAAAACTTGTTAAAATAAACGTTGTATTATTGATAGCGATATTTCCAACCTCTTTTTTCTATCTTACGAATATTTTCGACATCTTTTAATTCGGTTAGATATTCTATTAAAAATAACAATTCGCGATCGCCTAAATCTCCCAACCATTCTGTAACGCGAACTAAATTTCCATAGTTTCTTTCCAATTTTCTTGGCGTATCGTCTAACATAATCATTTCTTCTAAACGATAGCCACGACGCTTAAGTTTTTTGAGATCTTTGACATAGTAATAATCTAAGAATTCTGAATCAAAGACGCGAGTACAACGTTGATGC
>CAYXWE010000975.1:0-1847 GCA_964468145.1 uncultured Pleurocapsa sp. | reverse complement strand
ATGCCGAGGTATTCTGGACTGAACACGAATACGGTAAAGATGATGCAGCCTATTATCTGTTAAATGAAGCTCGTAGTTATCTTAGCGAAGATAGTTCTCGTTATCGTCGTCCCATTGTTACTAATATATATCGAGAAGCGATCGAACTTTATGACCGTCATCTTTATGAAAAAGGTGCTTGTGTCTATCACATGATTCGGGCAATCTTAGGAGATGAGTTATTCGATAAAGCCATTCAGACTTTTGTACGGGATAACGCTCACAAAACAGTAGAGACGGTAGACTTATTACGGGCGATCGATCGGGCGACTGGTTATAATTTGATGTTTTTGTTCGATCAGTATGTCTTCCGTGGCGGACATCCAGACTATAAAGTAGCTTATGCTTGGGATGGAGACAACAAGCTGGCGAAGTTAACGGTTACCCAAAAACAAGCCAAGAAAGATAGCGACAGTAAAGAGTTATTCGATCTCAAAATTCCTGTGGGGTTTGGCTATATTACTAAAAATTCCCCTCAACCTGAATTTACCAATTTCTCCCTCCGCATCCATCAACCAGAACAAAGTTTTTATTTTCCCTTAGATAAAAAACCTGACTTTGTTAGCTTCGACGTTAATAACAATTTCCTCAAAACTGTCAGCCTCCAGTATCCCGTTGCGGAACTTAAAAAGCAACTACAATACGATCCCGATTCTACTTCCCGCATCTATGCTGCTGCTGCTTTGAGTAAAAAAGGCGGACTACAAGTAGTTAAATCTCTGGCAAAATCTTTAACAGAAGATCCATTTTGGGGCGTACGGGTAGAAGTAGCCAAAAAACTCGGCAAGATTAAACTCAAACAGGCTGCTGATGCTTTAAAGTCGGGCTTAAAAGATGAAGATGCACGGGTGCGTCGGGCGGTAGTTACAGCCTTGAGTAACTTCAAACATCCTGCTGTCTACGATACTATTGCCGATGTTCTGCAACAAGGCGATCGCAGTTACTATACCGAGGCTGCTGCAGCCAGAAGCATCGGGGGAATGGTATCGGGTAATCTAAAAACCAAACAAAGCGAAGCCATATCTTTACTCAAAACTATCTTGGAACAAAGACAGGGTTGGAATGAAGTTGTGCGGGGTGGGGCGATCGCAGGATTGAGCAAAATGAAAACTTCACCCC
Source organism: uncultured Pleurocapsa sp. (assembly GCA_964468145.1). Lineage (GTDB taxonomy): Bacteria > Cyanobacteriota > Cyanobacteriia > Cyanobacteriales > Xenococcaceae > Waterburya. The sequence continues at coordinate 689 of CAYXWE010000975.1, read as the reverse complement.
AAGCGGTAGATTTAATTATGGAGTATACCAAACCTGGTATTCCTCAAGCCTTGAGACTAACTGCTATTCGCTGTTTGGGGGCAATATCTACTGGTCAATCTCCCGAAAAACTAGGGGAAATTCTCGAACAACTAGAAGCGATCGCAGGGGAGTCTTTTTTCTTAACTCAGGTAGCGGTAGTAGGCGCATTGGGACAGATGCAAACCGCTTCGGCGATCGCGATTCTCAATGACTTAGCAGCCCAAACTCCTGATGGTAGGGTGCGTCGTCGTGCAGAGGAAGCTGTAATTAAAGTGCAGAAAAACTTGGGTGCGGATAAAGCGGTTAAGGAGTTACGACAGGAGATTGATAAGTTGAAAGAAACCAATCAGGATTTGTTAAGTCGGTTGGCAAAATTAGAAGCTGTCAGTAATGAGTAATTGATAATTAGTCGAGCCGTTGGGCGAGGTTGTTTGCTGGCTGCCTGAGAGATCTATCTCAATCTTATATTTTGCTTCCCTCCGAAGCGATCGCTTCGGAGCGATACTTTTTACAAGAAATGATGCCCAATCTTTCCTCAAGAAGTACAATTATTGCTACATAACCTGAGTTCGGGATAAGAAAAGGAGGGAGTAGTAAGCTGAAAATGTACTTGATTCAGCACTCCCATCCCATGTTTATTTTAGAAGAATTGTTTTGCGACCTAGATG
>CAYXWE010000974.1:0-1851 GCA_964468145.1 uncultured Pleurocapsa sp. | reverse complement strand
GCCCAGAGGGATTCCCGTTGCCACTGTTGCCATCGGCAATGCCCAAAATGCAGGATTGTTAGCCGTACAAATTTTGGCTACAGGAGACTCGCAATTGCAAAAGAAAGTAGAACAATATCGTCACCAACTATCTCAAACCGTACTTGACAAACAAGAGCAGCTTGATAAATTAGGTTATCAAAAATACCTAACTCAGATGTAAAACTTATTTGTTTGGGAAAATTCTAATTCAAACTAAAATTTCGGCTCAATTATGAAGTTAATTGTGAAAAAATTTGCTTTTTGATGAGAAAAAATCGAGATCCCTTTACATTTCTTTACCCGCGTTTAAAATTAGTGTAAACTAACCGAGAAAAGTAGTCTATCGAAAGTAAGAGGAGTAAAGGAAAAGATGCAGTCGGCTCAGACACTGCGAACAGTACCAAGAGAGTATTTAAAAGCTCCTGGCGGAATCAATCCCAACGTGTTGATGACGATCGCAGCGATCGCGTTGCTGACAACATCAACCACTGGTTACTTCTTGTGGGATTTTCCTGCATGGTGTAGCTTTATGGCTAACGTCCTGGCATTACATTTGTCAGGAACAGTTATTCACGATGCTTCTCATAATAGCGCCCACAGCAATCGTATTATTAATTCTATTTTGGGTCATTGCAGTGCCTTAATGTTGGGCTTCGCTTTCCCTGTATTTACCAGAGTTCATTTACAACATCACGCTCACGTCAACGATCCCGAAAACGATCCCGACCATTTTGTTTCTACTGGCGGGCCCTTATGGCTAATTGCTGCGCGTTTTTTCTATCACGAATATTTTTTCTTCCAAAGACGTTTGTGGCGCAAATATGAGCTATTAGAGTGGTTTCTTAGTAGATTGGTTTTAATTACCATCGTCGTACTGGGAATTCATTATGACTTTATTGGTTACGTGATGAATTTTTGGTTTGTCCCTGCGATGGTTGTGGGGATGGCATTGGGTCTGTTTTTTGACTATTTACCCCATCGTCCTTTTAAAGAGCGCGATCGCTGGAAAAGTTCTAGAGTATATCCCAGTCCTATTTTAAATTTACTTATTCTGGGGCAGAATTATCATTTAGTGCATCATCTTTGGCCTTCAATTCCTTGGTATAAATATCAATCAGCCTACTATGAGACTAAGCCTTTATTAGATGCTAAAGGTTGCGATCAATCCTTAGGTTTATTGGATGGTAAGAACTTCCTTAACTTTTTATACGATATTGTAATTGGCATTCGTTTTCATAAAAAGCATTAAGAAACTAAAAGCTTAAGTATAAATTTAAAAAAATAAATAATGAACGATCGGTTTAAATTTCAATTCGATCTTTACCAACGTCGTTTTAAACAACCCTTGCGTACTAGTCATGGTTTATGGCAAATACGCGAGGGTATTATTGTGAGTTTGATAGACGAAGGGGGTAATGTTGCCCGTGGAGAAATTGCCCCTCTGCCTTGGTTTGGCTCAGAAACTTTATCCGAGGCATTAGAGTTTTGTCTGGCTAGGGGAAAGACAATTACCCTCCAAGAAATTGGCAAAATTGGCGATCGCTTTCCTTGCTGTCAATTTGCTTTGGAATCTGCGTTATTAAATTTAAAAACTTCCTATAAGAAAGAAAATACAGACTTGAATTATTGTTATCTATTACCTGCGGGGGAAAAAGCTTTAACTGCATGGCAAGAGATTTATCAAACCAAAAATAATAATACTTTTAAATGGAAGATTGGGGTTTATTCAACCGAGCAAGAAATAAAAATCCTAGAGCAGTTAGTCCAAGCACTTCCAGCAGGAGTTAAATTGAGACTTAGAAAATAGTTTCCACTCGTAGCACCAGTTTC
>CAYXWE010000973.1:0-1852 GCA_964468145.1 uncultured Pleurocapsa sp. | reverse complement strand
GGGATAGTTAAAATAAAGAATCTTAGCTTGGCGAGCAATATTTTCAGGGATAGCCTGGAGATCGATCAACCAATTTTGCGCTGCTGAAAGATGTATCGGATGGATCTTCGCCCCCGCAATTAGAGGCCCGCGAAAATGGGCGGGATAGGAAGGAGTAGGTACGAGAATAATATCTCCAGGATCGACATAAGCCATAGCCAAGTGACCCAAACCTTCTTTTGAGCCAATTAATGGCAGGGCTTCGCTATCAGAATCTAATTCAACCCCATAACATCTTTTGTACCAGGCAGTAATTGAGGCGCGAAAACTAGCCGTACCCTCAAAAGGTGGATAACCATGATTGAGCGGATCTTGTAATGCTGCGATCGCAGCATCGATTACAGGTTGCGGTGCTGCACCATCGGGGTTGCCCATACCCAAGTCTATCAAGTCGAGTCCTTGTTCTCTGGCACGGGCTTTTAGTTCGTCCAAACGAGCAAACACATAGGGTGGTAATGCGCTCAGACGCTGGGCGCGACTAATCCAATCTAAACTCATATCAATAGCTAACAGTTGATGTAGCTTCTTATTCTCTCATCTCAATCCTAATTTGTGTCATTTCATTTGCTATTTATCATCAAACCTTAAGAGGCTAGCTGTCGGACTCCTTCTGCGCTATCCAATAAGATTTGGGGATTGGCTTGTTCGGTAGAGATAATGTTGGCAATTCCTTGGGCTTCGATGGTGACTGCTGGGTTGATTAGCATATTGCGCCCCGATATAGCAGTATCTGCATTTTCATTCCAAATACTCTCTAGCTTTAGTCTGATTTTTTCAAATTCGTTTGTATCCTCAAAATTGATTAGAGTAAAGTAGCGTTTGATGCCCAAAGTATCTACTTCCATAGCATAAACATCAAACTTTAACTGCGGACTTTGGGGGAACTTGACCAGATTGCCAGTCAGGGTTTGTGGTTGACCGTTCCAAGCTGCGATCGCATCTAAAACTTCTAAGGGTTTGGCGACTGTAGTATCTAGCTGTAAATGAACTGGTCTTTGGGGATTGTATTGAATTTGGTAAGCAAGTTTGACTATATCTCCGCGATACAGTCCTTGAGTATATTCAGTCTCGGTAACAAAAACGGGCATTACTCCATCTCGATATTCTACTACCAACACTTTGCCATCTTCGCCGATAGCGTGTACCTTACCCACAAAACTAGTTTGCTCTTCTAATTCTTGAGGCAAATTTTCCTGTCTTTTATAAGGTTCAAAACCTTCTGGCTGCTGCCAAGGTTGAATAATTTTGACTGAATTTAAGGCAATGTGTTTTTGGGGACTGGGGTTAGCAATTATCTCACCGCGAATGCAAACGAGATCGTGACGGTTTGATTTGCTCAAAGTATCGGCGGTTGTTGCATCTTTGGGGATTAATGAAAATTCTCTATGACTAAAAAAATTATTCGGTTCGCGCACGGACATAACAAACATCTGAGACTGTCCTGCAGAACCATGAATTCTGCCAATTAGCCCCGTATTGTTGAGTTCTTGAGATAATTTACTTATTTCTAAATTTTGATACGCTTGTTGATTGTATTCACAAGTATCTGGCGCAGAATTTACCGATGTTGGTACAATGGCACCTATTAAGAATAAACAAATTAATAAAACATAAAAATATTTTTTAGCCATAAAAAGTGAGTAATATAATATAAGATTGACCTACCTATCATCATAAACACAAAAATTCACCTTTAGTTGCCATTAATCATCCTTCGATCGCACTATTATTAATACCAAACCTAACTTCTAATTTTAGACAACTTCCTCGCGAGTGTCCCTACCCTCAATCGTAACGGAGTGGAGATAGGGTA
>CAYXWE010000972.1:0-1861 GCA_964468145.1 uncultured Pleurocapsa sp. | reverse complement strand
ATCTCTGCGTTGGTGGCGCACCGCGATCGCCCCGTAGGTATCGAGGAAAGGATGTTGTAGATTGGTTGGATAGATTGGGATACTATGACCTAACGGTAAATAACCATCCCGACCAAGAAAATGTTCGTAAGAAAACTAACCATTATGTTACTGGACGCGGTGGCGGTAGAGAAATCGATCTCAGGACTTTTGCCACTCAAGGAATGCAACTATATGGCTCTCTCAAGGACATTAATGGGGAAAATCTAGAATTTAAGCCTAACTTAAAGCACAATCTCGATCGCGCCGATGATGTAGCCCAAAGTATTAAACGAACTATCGATGGATATATAAGTCGCAGTAATATTGATGCACCTTTGGAGTCTCCCTATAGTCCGATCTGGCAACCAGAAACCGAAACTACAGAACTTAATTACCAAGAAAACAATATTACCTCTGTCATTTGGTGTATTGGCTATAAAACAGACTTTAGCTGGGTAAATGTCCCCGTATTCGATGGGTTAGGCTATCCCAGTCACGATCGCGGTGTCACCAGCGTCAATGGTTTATATTTCCTCGGTCTTCCTTGGCTGTATACCTGGGGTTCGGGCAGATTTTCGGGAATTGCTAGAGATGCCGAATATCTCGCCGAATATATTACCAACAATACCAAATATGCTTATCCAGGGACGTTATTAGCTGTAAATGAAGCAGCGATCGGATCTTGACATTGAGCATTTATCAATCAGCAATTAACTACTAACCACCAACAGCAAAGCGTCCAACTAACAACTAACAAAATAAAAAATTATGCCTGAAGTTACTACTCCTCAACACAAAGCTGGCGATTTCTTTGTAGATTACGAAGAAAAAGTATTTCCCGATGTCAAAGCCGAACCAGGTGAGAAAGCCTTAGTTACCTTTCATACCGTAGCTTTTGAAGGTTCGATCGGTTTGGTTAACTTATTACAAGCTACCCGTTTAATTCGTAAAGGTTTTGAAACCTCTGTTTTATTATATGGTCCAGGGGTAACCCTAGGTGTACAGCGAGGTTTTCCTAAAATTGGCGATGAAGCATTCCCTGGACATCAGGCGATGAACAATCAGCTAGTAAAGATTATGGAAGAGGGAGGCAAAATTTATGCCTGTCGCTTTGCATTACAAGCTTTATACGGACACGGCGAACCTTCCTTAATTCCTGGCATTACTCCTATCAATCCCTTAGATGTCTTGGATATTGTCTTACTACACCGTAAAGAAGGGGCATTTATTTTAGATACTTGGACAATGTAGTTATTTGTCATCCGTCATTTGTCATTTGCAATAAATACTAAGGACAAATGACCAAAAACTAAGGACAAAAAAATGGATTATTCACGTATTGTAAAAGCTGCTGCGGTACAGATTTCTCCCGTACTGTATAGCCGTGAAGGAACAACGGAAAAGGTATTAGGTGCGATCGCCGATGCTGCAAAAGAAGGGGTGCAGTTGATTGTTTTTCCTGAAACTTTTATTCCCTACTATCCTTACTTTTCTTTTATTCAACCTCCCGTGTTGATGGGTAAGGAACACATGAAGCTATACGAGGAAGCGGTAACTGTACCCAGTCCCGTTACTGATGCTGTGAGTAAGGCAGCAAAAGCTTATGAAATGGTTGTGGTGTTAGGAGTGAACGAACGGGATGGGGGTTCGCTGTACAATACGCAGTTAATCTTTGATGCGGATGGTACTCTACTATTAAAACGTCGTAAGATTACCCCCACTTATCACGAACGAATGGTTTGGGGACAAGGAGACGGATCGGGATTGCAAGTATTAGAGACTGCTGTAGGCAAACTTGGGGCGTTAGCCTGTTGGGAACACTATAACCCCCTGGCTAGAT
>CAYXWE010000971.1:0-1861 GCA_964468145.1 uncultured Pleurocapsa sp. | reverse complement strand
CATTGGCTAAAAAATACTTGTTGTTTACATACTTTATAAATCGGATTTAGTATAAGTAATAAGTATCCTAATACAAATATGTATTGCCGTACATCAAATTCATACCAATTCTCTATGACAATGCACTAAATAAAAAATTTATCCTTTTGCGTCTTTGCGTCTTTGCGAGAAATAATAAAAGAGTGCAACTTCAAGAAGAAATGGTATCAGAGTATTGCACGCTTTTAGCGAACATTGTATAGAGCGATCGCACAATCAAAAAAAAAATTGCCAGTAATAAATCACTGACAAGCAAAAAGTCATATTTATATATTATTTTGGGTATTAATCCTGCTTTAGCGTAAGAAACAGCTTACTAACCAAAAAAGACAAAACGTAACCGCAGAGGCGAACTGATCCTGTCCCAAGCTGGTGACAGTTCCTTGACCCAGTAATAAATTAGCCAATCCCGTACCCAAGGCAATTCCTGCAAATAAAGCCACGAAACTAATCAAAAATGCCCGTCCAGAACGACCTTCTTTGCGGTTGAGGAAATAAATATTAGCAATAAAGCCCAATGCCATCAATAGAGGCAAAATAGACGCGCCTCCTGTATTTTGGGCAAAAACTGCGATCGCCGATAAGGTCAAGAAAATACCTGTAGGCCAAAGAATATCAGATTGAGAAGGAGTATCGATCAACTCTTGTAACCAAACAGCAGAGTCTTCTTTAACCAATTGGGGAACTTTTAAAGTTTTCTCCAAACTACGTTCGGGAAAGCGAATTTTTTCGGGTACTTTGATTTTGCCTTCTTGACGTAGGCGCAAGCGATCCATAATGATTGAATCGTAAGCAATTTCTACTGTTTCTAGTACCGCACTATCATTATCATATTGCTCGAATAATCGTCTTTTGGCAGCTTGTATTTCTTCAAACGAAGAATTTTCCGTGACCCCAAGTTGTTCGTAGGGATTTTTTTCGCTCATCTGTTAACCTGCTTTGTATTATGTCTATAAAGTTAGTTTTAAATTTAAAAATTTTACCCGACTTGGATGTTAATACACTTCCCAAAAACCAAATGCTGGTCCAATAAACCTGACCGTAAACCAGATAGCGATCATTATACCAATACCAATCCAAGCCCCTGTACTAGTTATTTTAATAAATTTTTCTGATTGAGCTTTGGTAATGGGTAACCAAGGAACAATCCTCTCGGAGTTTTGACCATATTTTTTACCCAAAGCTGCTTGACGGCGTTTTGATTCTCCCATAATTATTATTTTAACGGTCAATAGTTATAGTTATGGGTCGATCATAGCGTTTTCTGGTCGAGCAGGAACTAGTTTTGCCTCTACTTTTTATTACAAATAATGAAATTTTCACGAATTGTCTTTTGCGATTTTGATGGCACAATTACTACAGAAGATACTTTTGCTGATATGCTTAACAAGTTCGCTCCAGAAGTATCTGCGCGTTTGTTGCCTCTGATTTTTGAGCGAAAAATGACCTTGGCAGAAGGCATCAAGAAAACCTTGGGTGCGATTCGGTCGGTTCATTATCCAGAGATTATAGAATACATTGCCCATCAACCTATACGCTCGGGCTTAATAGAATTTGCTGATTTTCTTAACGATTTAGACATACCTTTGGTAGTGGTTTCTGGCGGTTTAGTCGATATGGTAGAAGCTGTTTTGACTAAACACCAACTGATAAACAAAGTAACCGCTATTCATGCAGGAAATATCGATCTAACGGGAGAATTATTGAAAGCCTATTCTAATATGGAAAGTGATACCGAATTTGTGGCAAAAGTTGAGGCGATGAAACAATATCAGGCAGTCGAAAAAATTGCGATCGGCGATTCGGTAACAGATATTAATAT
>CAYXWE010000970.1:0-1863 GCA_964468145.1 uncultured Pleurocapsa sp. | reverse complement strand
ATGACAATAGTCAACTTTTAATATCTATAGATAAATTCCTCGACAATGTTGTTTTATATTGTTATAGCAATAATGCTAATATTGCTTCTGCAATAGCAACTCAAATCAAGCAAATAAATATATTATTGAGTCAATCAGACTATAAAATGTATAGCTTTGTTGTATTAGAAATTGTTGGTTATGGAGAAAACATTGTCGAACAGAAACAAAAGCTAAAGAGTATATCTCAGACAATAGAATTTGACCAACTAGAGCAGAAGCTTGACGAAATAGAATTGCAGCATTCGACTCAGCTTCAGGATACAATACAAAGAGTTAATAACTATCGCATTTTAACAGTTTTGCTATTGTTATCTATTATTGTCATTTTAGCCTATATCGTTAATAATAATTTAGCCAAAACCAATCGCAAAATCGTTAAAACTCTCGAAAGTTTTACTCAAGAGTTAGAGACAAAAGTAGAACAAAGAACCGCACAACTAGAAGAAAGTATTCAAAATACAGAGATGGCTCTAATTCAGGCGCAAAATGCCAACAAAGCTAAAAGTAGATTTTTAGCTAATATGAGTCACGAATTGCGCACGCCTCTCAACGCTATTTTAGGTTTTACCCAATTAATGTGTCGCGATAGTTCAATTAGCAAAGAACATCAAGATAATATTCAAATTATTAATCGAAGCGGAGAGCATCTTTTAAGACTAATTAACGATATTTTAGAAATGTCAAAAATAGAGGTTGGTCAAATCACCCTCAACGAAGCAAGATTCGATCTTTATCTCATGCTCAAAAGTATTGAAGAAATGCTGCGTTTAAAAGCAAAAGCCAAAAATATTAGCTTAAACTTTAAAATATCTAACAATGTTCCTCAATATATCTATACTGATGAAGGCAAACTACGCCAAATCATGATTAATTTGCTAGGAAATGCCTTAAAGTTTACCGAACAAGGAAATATTACCTTGTTTGTCGAGCTACAAGAAAGTAATTCTACAGAGGGCATAAATATTGATTTTTTATTTACTGATACTTATGCCCTGTCTTTTTCTGTTGAAGATACGGGGCCTGGTATTCCTGCTGAAGAAATGGGACAGTTATTCTCTCCTTTTGAACAAACCAAGGTGGGACGAATTTCCCACGAAGGTACGGGTTTGGGTTTATCAATTTGTCACAAGTTTGTAGAATTGATGGGAGGAGAATTAAAAGCAAAAAGTACTGTTGGTAAAGGTAGCACTTTCTTTTTTAAGATTTTAGTCAAATTAGAAGACACCCAAGTCCCCCAGATATCCACCAATAGCGATCGCGCCCAACCGCCCAGAGCGATCGCAATCGCTCCCAATCAGCCCGAATACAAAATTTTAGCGGTAGATGATGTAGCTGCAAGTCGTCTTTTATTGCAAAAAATGCTGACCGATATTGGTTTTGTAGTTAAAGAGGCAGCAGATGGTCGAGAGGCTGTAAATGTTTGGTCGAGTTGGCATCCCGATCTAATTTTGATGGACATGAGAATGCCTATTATGAATGGCTACGAAGCTACGGGAAAAATCAAGTCCCAACCCCAGGGAAAAAGAACGATTATTATTGCTTTGACTGCCAGTGCCTTTGAAGAGGAGAGAGTAGCGATTTTATCTGCTGGTTGCGACGATTTTATGCGTAAACCTTTTCAAGAAGCGGAACTAATCTCCAAAATTGGTCAATACTTAGAAATTGAGTACATTTATGAAGAAACAGCAGATCTAGCTGCCAGCGAACCAGAACACTTTGTAGAACTAACCAAAGAAAACTTGACAGTTATGTCTTTAGAATGGCGTTCTCAATTGTACGAAGCAGCAACCAAAGTAGATAATCAAGAAATATTACTTTTAA
>CAYXWE010000969.1:0-1870 GCA_964468145.1 uncultured Pleurocapsa sp. | reverse complement strand
CAGTAGAATCTTGAGCGATAGTCAAATTTATATTAGAGCGTTCGACATTGCTCGATCTTAATGACTGCGATTTAGCATCTATCTGAGTTGAAAAAATACTGGCGATCGAGATCCAAGTTGTCAGAACAATTTTGATTAATTTTTGATTAATCTTTTTACTCCTAGCCATATAATCTAAAATTTATGCTTGGTTTGCGAGTTAATTGTATCAACGAGTAATTAAAATGTCTTCTTAAGTAGTTTTATTGTTTCGTTGTTAATTCGATTACTTTGTTATTAACCGCAGAGAACGTAGAGAACGCAGAGAGAGTTGACTGCTGTGCGTTATAAATAAAATCAATAAAATATTAAAAGACTTGGCTGCGATCGCAAATCAGATTTTTACTGTTATTAAAATCTAAAAATGGTTCGCAGAGTACCGACATAAATTGTCTCGTTATCCTCATCGCCATTGGGGTTGAATAGGGCATAAGCTCCTGGGGTAAACTGAATAAAGTCATTGAATTGATATTGATATTCGACGTTAAGTAAGTAGGGGGTATCGGGATCGTCGGCTACAGCATCTCCATCTGAATCTATGAGGGTTGGTGGTTGACCAAAACTAATAACAGCAGCAGAGCCTTCTTTAAATAAGTCGCTATAGGTTAGATAAGCACTCCAATTCAAAATATCAGCTTCTCCATTATCATCAATAGTGGATGCGGTGGTGTAGCCAGCATAACCGCCGATCGCAAGTCTTTCTAAAAGACTAAAGCTAGCAGCCAAACCATAGTTATTGCTGTCATTATCGCGATCGCCAAAAGGATCTGTCGCAGCATCAGTCCCCACAAAACCCGCTAAATCATATCCACTCCCTTCTCCTTGATAGCCCCGAAGATAGGCGATCGCCAAATTCAACCGTTCGTTTAATAAAGCAATATTTAAGTTCGCCCCTGCAGCATAGTTACCGTTAAATAAACCATTACCAGGAGTAGAGTCGGCGGGATTTGTTGCCCAGTAGCCAATAGCTAAGTTTACCGATTCTAAAATGTCATAATCTAAACCGACTGCAGCACCGCCACCATTACCGTTATCGTAAATCAAATTGTTATAAGCGGTAAACAAAGAAAGGGTGTCATAAGCAAAACCCATTGTGGGGACGACATTAAAGATATCATCTACGTCTACTCCATTAGCCCCAATCAAGGCAGAAAGTTTTTCTGTAATGGGAAATGAGTAATGGAGATCGTTAATTTCTACATTATTACTGTTGTCGCCTTCAAAGTTGAGTGCCAAGGAATTTGTTCCGCCAGAGGAAGCAGGGCTGGTAATGTTTCTCGCCTGTAAGCGAACTCTGAGGCGATCTTCTCCTGTAAAGCTGCTGTCAAAATTCAACCTGACGCGACTGCTAAAAGTTATCTCGTCATCAACATCTGTGCCGTCTGGCTTCTCATCGCCGAATGTTCCCAATACATAGTTAACAATCTCCGCATTGAGTTTAGTCGTAGTTGAAAACTGATTCTCTTCTAAGATCGCGGTTTGACTTTCAATTTCATCGACTCGTCCGCCTAAACTAGATAATTCTACCTCAAATTCTTGAGTTAGAGCATCGATCGTCCCTATATCTTCTTGTGCGATAGAACCTTGAGAGGCAATCAAACGTTCGATCTGATTCAAACAGCTATTTAAACCTGCTGCAAATTCATAACGGCTAAGGGGTTGACTGCCACGGTAGGTTTGATTGGGAAAACCTGAAATACAGCCATAGCGATCGACCAAGCTTCTTAGGGCTTCATAAGCCCAGTCTGTTGGGGCGACATCTCTTAGTTGATTGACATTGGTTACTTGTCCGAGATTATCTTGATAAATATCTACCGACTGAGCATTGGAT
>CAYXWE010000968.1:0-1873 GCA_964468145.1 uncultured Pleurocapsa sp. | reverse complement strand
ACCCCCATTGTCAGCGTGGTATTAGCTATCTCAAAATTGGTCTACGGTGGCTAAGAGGAGTATTACATAAGGGTCGCGATTTACTCAAACCCGTAGCTCTGATTAGTACAGATCCTCAACCTTGTTTCGCTTCCAAGAAAGCCAAAAGACAATACTATGATGCCATTTGGTTTAGTCGGATTGATGAGATTAAAGGTTCTATTGTTTAGCTTTTTGGAGATGTGTCAGGCAGTCAGGTTATTTTCTTCTTTTAGGATATCACTTATAACCACAGATTTACAACACTACCTCTGCTTCGGCTGCTTCTATTGCTAATAATAACTTTTCTTCTTTTTCTTCAAATTCTTCTTCAGAAATTTCCCCCATATCAAAAGCAAGCTGCAAAGACAAGAGTTGCTGACTGAGATTTTCTGCATTTTCTACTTCAGGAGTTGCTTGTTCTAAAATTTTCTCTCCAATCCACATTAATCCAGAAGCAGGAGCATACACGGGCAAAGCTAAAAGACTAAATAACATAATATCTATTCCTAAAATGATAATCAACTAAATGCTTTTTTATTATAGTAGACATCTTTTTTAGATTATGTTTGCGTATTTATACTAATTTACGTCATGAAAAATATTATCTACACTATTATTTATATAAAGTTAAAATGAAGCCCTAATTATCGATTATTTTTGTAGAGCAATAATATATATAACTTTATTTATATCGATCGATAATTTTTCTGCAAATTAATTTTTTTATCAAAAGATAAATTTTAAAAGAAGTAATTAGTCAGTCATCTAATATTTTTCTCTCACTTAGACTTAAAGAAGGTGATATTTTGGTAACAATCTTAAACGCTAACTCTCAAACCTTTATTAACACTCCAGCGGTACAAAATGTTGCCCAACGAGCCTTAAAATATTTACTGTCAGGCTATTCAATTCATTTACGAGGAGTAGCAGGAGTTGGTAAAACCACTTTGGCTTTACATATTGCTAATTTGCGCCAGCAACCTATCGTCATGTTTTTTGGCGATGATGAGTTTAAAAGCTCTGATATGATCGGGAATAAATCTGGTTATAGTCATAAAAAAGTAGTAGACAACTTTATTCACAGTGTCGTCAAAGTAGAAGATGAATTGCGCCATAACTGGGTAGACTCTAGATTGACTCTAGCTTGTAAACAGGGCTTAACCTTAGTCTACGATGAGTTTAACCGCTCTCGTCCTGAAGTCAATAACGTTTTATTATCAGTATTAGAAGAAAAAATGCTGATTTTACCACCAGATTGCAATCACACAGAATACGTTCCCGTTCATCCTTTATTTCGCGTAATTCTTACTTCTAATCCTGAAGAATATTGTGGAGTACACTCAACCCAAGATGCTTTACTAGATCGGGTAGTTACTATTAATATGCCCGAACCAGATATCCTGACTCAGGAAGAAATTTTAATACAAAAAGCTGAAATTAGTAGAGCTAAAGCAGAAGCAATTGTAACTCTCGTTCAAAACTTTCGCTCTCAAATTGGTGAAGAAAAATCTAGTGGTCTGCGCTCTTGTTTAATCATAGCTAAAGTTTGTCAAGATCACAAAATTGATTTCGATCCCAGCAACAATTGTTTTCGTAATATTTGCGAAGACATTTTAACATCAAGAACTAAAGCTTCCGTATCATTAGAAGAAGCAAGAAAAGTATTCTATCAAGTTATATCAACTATGATTCCTGTGAAAAATGAAGTATCTAAAACAGAATTAATTATTAGTCAGACTACAGAAGAAAAATTAGTCTTTGCGAATCAAGTGCCTTACGAAGATGAAGTTTATCGCTATTTGCAGCAATATCCTGGAGGACGTTTTTCCGAGCTAGCCCAAGAATTAGGAGT
>CAYXWE010000967.1:0-1876 GCA_964468145.1 uncultured Pleurocapsa sp. | reverse complement strand
AATATTTTCAAAATTTCTGTAGCGATTTGTTTCACTTCTTTTTCGCTAAAAGTTCTTCCAGATTCAATTTGCGATGCCAAAGACGGTGCTTCAATATAACTCTGTACTAAAGCAAAACCTTTAATTTCTTCTGTATCGAATTCAAAGTAATCTAGGTAGCGAGGAATTGCAGGATGGGATAATGATTTTAAGGTTTCGGCTTCTCTTTCAAAAAGCTTTAAATCGTCCCAACGAAAATTGTTTCCAAAGGCGAGTAACTTAATAACAACTAAACTATCGTTTTCAGTATCTTTCGCTAGTAAAGTTTGTCTGTTATCTTTATTGGCTAATTGTCGTTGTATTTGATATTTATCGCCGAAAGTGCTGGAAGGGAAATCGCTCATGAAATTTATAGATAGAATCATCTTATAACTTCATTGTTCCCATTTGAGATGATAAATCTAAAAGGTAATAGACCGCAGTTTTACCTCAATCTTGTTTGTTCGATTTTTAGTATTGATAGCAGTAGGGAGTTAAAATCAAAGACTAAATGAAGTCAAATCTTAAATCCAATTGAAGGAATCGAATGAGCAATGCTGTCATTAATAATCCTCTGAGTGTAGCACCAATGATGGATCGTACAGACCGTCATTATCGCTATTTTATGCGCCAAATTAGCAAGCAAACTCTCTTATATACAGAGATGGTCACTACTCCTGCCATTATACACGGCGATCGCGATAAGTTGTTAAAATTTTCTCCAGAAGAAAAACCGCTGGTGTTGCAATTGGGAGGAGACAACCCTTCCCAATTGGCTCTGTGCGCTAAAATTGCCCAGGATTATGGTTACGATGGAGTCAATCTGAATGTGGGTTGTCCTAGCTCTAGAGTGCAGAATGGTAACTTTGGTGCTTGTTTGATGGCGCAACCAGAATTGGTAGCTAAAGCTATAACAGCAATGCAAAAAGCGGTACAAATTCCCGTGACGGTAAAACATCGCATTGGTATTGACGATCGCGATCGTTACGAAGATATGAGACAATTTGTTAGAGTAGTATCGGATGCTGGTTGTGGTAGTTTTACCGTTCACGCTCGCAAGGCTTGGTTACAAGGATTAAGCCCGAAAGAAAATCGCACCGTACCTCCGTTACGTTATGAGGAGGTGTATCGTCTTAAAAGGGAATTTCCTCATTTGTTTATTGAAATTAACGGCGGAATAACTACTTTAGAGCAAGTAAGCAATTGTTTGACTCAAGTCGATGCAGTTATGATTGGTAGGGCTGCTTATGATAATCCTTATTTGTTCGCTACGGTAGACAGGGATATTTATCACACAACAAACACTATTCCCACACGCCATCAAATAGTGGAAGCAATGCTTCCTTATATCGATTATTGGTTGGGTAAAGGAGTTAGGCTTAATTCGATAACTCGTCATATGTTGCAACTGTTTGCTGGTCAATCGGGTGCAAAAAAATGGAAACGCCATCTCAGCGAGAATGTTCATTTAGATGGTGCTGATTCTTTTACTGTTAGTGAAGCTTTGAGTAAAGTATTGATGAGTAATGAGTAATAAGTAATGAGTAATGAGTAAATCATGCTATTCTTGTTTTTGCTTATATTCTTTATAAGCTTTATAAACTCCCTCTACTTCTTGATAGGGTATACCATCTCTAAAATAATAGAGCCATTCTATATGAACAAGTAAAGTTTTTATGGGTGTTTTTTTATTTAATTGATTGTGTTTTATGATAGCTTTAAATGCTAGTTTAAACTCAAGATAGTCTCTTTGCGTTAAAGAGAGATTTTTATCATCTAATTTAGGAGTTGTAACAATCCAATCACTTAATTCTTTGTATTCTCTGATATCTACAACCAAAGACCTCCCTCGTTGAAT
>CAYXWE010000966.1:0-1877 GCA_964468145.1 uncultured Pleurocapsa sp. | reverse complement strand
ACTAAAAAACTCGCGCCAAGCTTGATATTCTGCGCCAAAACGCGACCAAGCTCCATATTCTTGCGCGAACAAACCATACATCTCGATGTGATTCAATTGCTGCTGTTTGTCTCTGCATTCTCGCCCTCGAATATCTGCCAACTCCAGCCAATAAAGCAATTCTGGATCTGCTAAACGGGCAAGGCGTTTATATTTTCCCGCAGCTTTTTGTTGAGTAACCAACTGTTTGGGATCGTGATGATAGCTAACCAAGCCTAAAGTAGTTTCCACCACATCGTAGGGTAAACCCATTCCTATTAACTTCGGAGCAAGATAAGATCTCCCCCTACTAGCGTGTCTTGGTGCAACAGTACGAACTATCCCCCCAATTTCCTGTTGTTTAGTAGTTACGGGTTTGGCAATATCATGTAACAACGCCCCCAAAATTAAACACAGACGACGCTCTTTGCTCAGATGATTTGCCTCTGTTTCTAAAATCTTATAAGTCTCATTCAGCACCATACCCACGTGAATATGTACGTCACCTTCTGCGTGCCATTCTGGATCTTGAGGCGTAGATTTATAATCCTTTAACCATGGCAAGCGATCGCCCAACTCTAGTACAAATTCATCAATTCCTGGTTTGGCAGCCGCTAAAACCGTTTCCCAAAATTTCATTTCAATTACCGATCTAAACAAAAATAAGACTTATGCGCATAAATCATTCCCTTAGTGGATGCGATCGCAAAAGACAAAAAACAAAGGACAAATAACAAAGGACAAATAACAAAGGACAAATAACAAAGGACAAATAACCATAAACTTTGGATTGTCAAAATCATTCATGCCCATAGATCTATAGTAAAGAATTAGTTTGACTGCTGTAACTAAATTTAGATCGAGACAATAGTCTTACGAGTATGAACTGAATTTTCACTCTTAGTTCTCAAAATTGATTCTTGCCTCCGAGTCAAGTTATTGTCTTCCATTTTTATTCCCAATCTTGCAGGATTGATTTCTGAATCGAAGCGAGTTGTTCGATCGTAGGATGCTCTGTTCAATGATGTCCCAAATAAATTTGCTCCTCTCAAATCTGCTCCTTGAAGCATTGCAAAGTCTAATCGAGCATTTTGCAGGTTAGCCCCCTGAAGATTCGCTCCTCTTAAATCCGCTCCTTGAAGATTGGCTTTTTTAAAAGATGCCTGAGATAGATTACATTGATGCAAAACAGCATAACTCAGATTGGCTTTTTTAAAAGATGCTTCAGACAAATTCGATTGAGACAGATTGGTTTTGGTTAAATTCGCATAATTAAAACTACTTTCTTCCAAATCAGCTTTTCTAATTTGCGAACCTTCTAAGTCTGCGAATTCTAAACTAATACCTTTAAGATTTACTCCATCTAGAAGAGATAGTTGTAAATCGGTATTTCCCATCATGTATTTGTAGAGTATTTGTTTGACGCTTAGAGGAGAGACGGGAACTGCTAAATTAACAAATTTTTTTTCTGGAGGAAGGAGTTGTAATTGACTCTCTAGGGACAGCTTAGTTAATAAGAAAGAGAGAGTTTCCGACTTCACCCATCCTTGCCTTCTGGCTATTTCTCCAAATTTTTGTTTGTTCTTTTGGGTTGCTTGATATTTTAGAATCCAACTAATTTGAAGTGGGCTTAATAAAGCAGCTTCTTGCAGATAATAACCTATTTTTTCTTTTTTAGATTCCAAAAGCAGTTTCGGCCACTGTTCGGCGAAAAAATCAACTGTTTGCTGTTTTATCCAGCCACGAAGAGCTAATATTTCTCCCAGTTTACTACTTGGTAAATGCAATTCTGCTTGTCTTAACTTATCGTTTAATACTAAATTAAGTTGATAAGAGGATACTAAATTTGCTTCTAATAG
>CAYXWE010000965.1:0-1880 GCA_964468145.1 uncultured Pleurocapsa sp. | reverse complement strand
ATCCAAAACTTCTAAGCCAGGAACAATTTCTCCTGCTGCATAGGGTTCGATAGTAAAACGTCCTCCAGTCATGGCAGCAACGCGATCGCATATTGTCTGCGCCCCACCGTAAATAGTATCTAGAGACTTGGGCCAACTCGCGACCATTTTCCACCTAACCTTTGGTAAATCTCCCCCTTGAGAGTTGGGACTATCTTGAGCCTGGTTAGTTCGATCGCAAGCTACTAGTATGGTACTGGTAGTCGCTGCGATCGCTAAACGATCTAATATTTGTCTTCTTTTCATGGCTTCTATATTGCGCTTAAGTTAATTTAATAGCTAACCATCAGCAAAACAAGTAATATGGCTTCATATTCTTATCACGACTCAGACTCCCTAAATCAGCAACTAGAGCAACTACTAGCAAGCTTACCAGAACATCGCGATCGCGCTTTAATTCAAAGGGCTTTGGCTGCTATAGCCAGGATTGCTGATTCGGATACCGAACGTCTCAACTGGAAAATTTTAACTGCTGCTGTTGAAGATTTGGAACAGGGTTTTCAGAAATTTGCTCCCTATCAACACACCAGGAAAATCGCTATTTTTGGTTCGGCTAGAACATCTCCCCAAGAGGCTGAATATAAAATGGCAGAAGATTTTGCTCGCGAGATCGCTCTTGCTGGCTTTATGGTTATTACTGGTGCGGGGGGCGGAATTATGCAGGCTGGAAATGAGGGTGCGGGGAGAGACAATTCCTTTGGCTTAAATATTAGGCTGCCTTTTGAACAGGGTGCTAATCCCTCAATTGATGGCGATGATAAACTAATTGACTTTAAATACTTTTTTACTCGTAAATTATTCTTTCTCAAAGAGAGTGATGCGATCGCATTATTTCCTGGCGGTTTTGGCACGCAAGATGAAGCTTTTGAGACTCTTACTCTTTGTCAGACGGGTAAGTATGGCCCAGTACCTTTAGTATTAATCGATAAGCCAGGAGGTGATTATTGGCATTCTTGGAATGATTATATTTGCAGCCAGCTAAAAGAAAAAGGTTTAATTAGTCCTGACGATCCTAGTTTTTATACTATTACCGATCGATTGGACGTAGCTTGTCAAACTATTAAAGATTTCTATCGGGTGTATCATTCTAGTCGTTATGTCGATAAGTTATTCGTGATGCGTCTTAAATTAGAGTTGTCTGATACTGCTGTAGCCGAGCTTAATCGAGAGTTTGCGGATATTGTAGTTAAAGGAAGAATTACTAAAAGTGCTGCATTGCCAGAAGAGTATAAAGATTTGGAGACGGTAAATCTACCCCGCTTAACCTTTTACTTCAATCAAAAAAGTTTGGGTCGCTTATACCAATTAATCGCCAAAATCAATCAATACGGCGATTCTTGCACTGCTACCAACCATCCAGAATTTAAATAAAACAG
Source organism: uncultured Pleurocapsa sp. (assembly GCA_964468145.1). GTDB lineage: Bacteria > Cyanobacteriota > Cyanobacteriia > Cyanobacteriales > Xenococcaceae > Waterburya. The sequence goes on along the minus strand of CAYXWE010000965.1, from coordinate 465 downwards.
TTAAGGTGCTGTCAATAGCGTAAACAATCGACTCATAATATTAAGCTTTGTATGAATATTAGTTCATAATCTCAATACTTTCTTTAGATTTGCTTCAACTAGACTAGAATTTATATTGTTGATTGGTGTTCGGTATCGAACTAAAACAACACCATATATCGTGAGGTAAAGGATTTTGAATATTGCATTATTGCGTCAAACCTGGAATTTGATTGAAACTACCAATGCCTTAGAACTATTGGAAATTAATGAAACAGAGTTGATTCAAAAACTATTGAGTCGGCTTGATGCTCAAAAACCTCTAGCGGATAAAGAGCGAATTTGTGTCAATGACTATCTCCACTCCAAAATAGGTTTGATTAAAGACACTGCAGAAGCTCGTCTAGTATCGGTTTAGGATTTGGAGCGTTGTTAAATATTAAATGATTTGCGCCAAGTTCGCCCTATCCAGTTAACCAACCAAAT
>CAYXWE010000964.1:0-1882 GCA_964468145.1 uncultured Pleurocapsa sp. | reverse complement strand
TTCGATTTTCGTTTTCTTTAATCGATCGTAAGATCAAGCCAAAATTAGATTGAGTAAGCCACCAACTACCAACTAAAACAAAGGTAGTAAATAGCAAGATCATCCAATACAAACCATTTAAAGGGATATCAACTCCTACAATACTCAACTTGGAAACATCTGTGATGCCGTTTGTACCGCCTGTATATGCCTGTTGACTAATAAAGAAAGTAGTCAATGCCGAAGATATCGCCAGGGTAATAATTGTGATGTATACACCACTTACCTTAGAACGAAATATAAACCAGCCAATGAGATAGGCAAAAGCAGCGGGTACGAGTACCATGGCGATCGCAGCTATGGGAAAATATTTTAGCGGTGCAATAAACCAGGGTAATTCTGTTAGACCATTCCAAACCATAAAGTCTGGCAGATTCCCACCATAGGTATTCCCCTCAGCAGAAAGATTTAGCTTGAGATAGTACGCCATAGCATAACCACCCAAGGTAAAAAATACTCCGTGGGCAAAACTCAGAATTCCCGTAAATCCCCAGACCAAGTCTAAGGAAATTGCCAACGAACCGAACAATAATAATTTTGATAATAAAGATATCTGGAAACTGCCCACCACCAAAGGTAGGGCTGCCATAACCAAAAAACTAATCGCCGTAACGATACCTAATTTAGTCGGATTTCGCGATCGCGTTGCAATACCAGCAGTCATTTATCATTCACCATTTATCATTTATCGTTTATCATTTGAGCGATTGCAATGTTTAATGTTCAATGCTCAATGTTCAATGTGTTTACCCACGTTTTTGGATTGTAAATAAACCTTCTGGTTTGTAGCGAATTAAGATTATTACCGCTGCTAAAACAATCACCCTGGCGGTAGGATCGTTGAGTAGATAGGCAATACCCGAACTAGATTCGCCAATCAGAAAAGCACCCGCCAATACACCTACAAGTTTATCCACCCCTCCTGTTACCACCGTCATCCAGGCATCTACTAGATAATCTTGCCCCATCGGGGGAGAAACACTTTTTAAAGAAGAAATTACCGAACCTGCAACTCCAGCAAGACCGCAACCATAGGCAAAAGTTACCATGTCAATCAAACTAGTATTGACCCCCAGACACTTCGCCATATCTCTGTTTTGGGTAACTGCCCGTACCTGACGACCGAGATCGGTTTTATTCAGCAAATAGCCTGTTAAAACTAGTAAAGCGATCGCCACAACCACAATAAATAAACGATAATAAGAAATGGCGATCGCTGGTGAACCTTGAGCATCTTTTAACAAAGTCAAGTTGCCCGATATATAGGGGGGAGATTTTACATACTTTAGCTGGGCAGTAAATATCAGTTTAACTATCCCCTGCAGCACAATACTCAATCCCCAGGTAGCCAGCAAGGTTTCTAAAGGACGACCGTATAATCGCCTAATAATCGTCAGTTCGACTAATGCCCCAATTGCCCCCGTAATTAGAAACGAGAACGGAATTGTCAGCAGCAAATCCATACCAAAAGTAGACTGCATCCAAAAGGTGACATAAGCACCAAGCATAATAAACTCGCCGTGGGCTAAGTTAATGATTCGCATTACCCCAAAGGTAATTGCCAACCCCAACCCAGTCAGCAACAAGATCCCGACTATGCCAATACCATTGAGAAGCTGATTACTCAAGGCTACTATACTAAAAGCTTCGGTCGTCTCTTCGGTTGCTGCTTCTTGCGCTAGATAATAAAGAGGAAATAAATATGCGTACATTGTCTTAGAGGGAAAAGGGCAAAGGGCAAGGGTAAAGAGGGAATCCTAAATTTGACGGGTAAATAATAAAGGTTTGTTTATAAAAGCTAATAGCTAATAGCTGTTAGCTATTAGCTACGAGCAATACAATC
>CAYXWE010000963.1:0-1884 GCA_964468145.1 uncultured Pleurocapsa sp. | reverse complement strand
AATACTCCCAAACCCAAACAGCTATTAGATCCTTGGGCAACGGCAAATCTTACTACTATGCTTAAAGGAGTTTTAGAACCTGGAGGAACGGGAAAAAAAGCTAATATTGGTCGTCCCGCAGCAGGTAAAACAGGTACAACCTCCTCCGAGCGCGATGTTTGGTTTGTGGGCTATGTACCCCAATTGGCTACGGCTGTGTGGGTGGGTAATGATAATTATCAGAGTATGGGTAAAGGTATTACGGGAGGCGATTATGCTGCACCGGTATGGCGTTCTTTTATGCTTAAAGCATTGGAAAAAGAACCAGTGAAGTATTTTCCCGCAGCATCTCAATTTCCTCGTCCATGATTATGAATTATGAATTAATTTGATGGTTTACCCGCTCTGGTAACAACAATGCCGATCGCATTATTGACTTTAGCGATATAGTTTTGTAAGTCTGCTGCAATAACTACCTTTCCTGCGGGGGAGGCATGAATTAAACCGATTTTGCCATTGGGTTGGCGGTAAACTAATCCCGTGTGGGTAAAGTCTAGTCCCTTGATGTTGGTGGCTACGCCGATAATATCTCCTGGCTGCAGTTGGGAGTAAATTTGGCGAATATTTTTGGTGGGAATGTAGTTAAAGGTTTCCGATAGGCTGGCTTCAACTCTGGCGATACATTTGAAATTAGCATCGCTCTGTTTGAGATTGGTATAGCTACTGCGATGGGTAGTCATGAAATTGAGCTTTTTATTAGTATTGATGCCTCCTAGTTGTCGCGTAATATTCTGGACGTTGCCTCTACGCTGGTTGTCTTCGATCCAGTCGGAAAAATAGTGCAGACGGGTACAGTAGCCGTTCATTTTGCCATTCCAATAGCGTTTGTCTTCTACTTCGTTACTAAAGGCTTGATAACTAAATTCTGATTTACTGATGTTATTGGCGATCGCCAGTACGGTTTCGATAAACAACATACAGTCGAATTGTCTGAGGGAAATAATCAGGGTTTCTTGAGGGGATTTATCTAATAACCCTGCTTTGTATTCTGCGCCGAGAAACTGCTGGGCGACTGTCTGGATAATATCGCCCATTGATGAGTTATTGAGATTATTGTGGTTGGCGCGATCGATTATTGCGCGATATTTTTGTTCGTCTTGGGGATTGGGAAAATATTGTAAATTATCTTGAGTAAGATTATTGTATTGGCGATCGCTAACTGCCCATAAAGGACGACTTTTGCTAGTCGCTTCGAGGGCAAAGCACATTAGACCGAAACTAATGGCGATCGCAGTTTTTAAGAATAAGCTTTTAGTAAATCTATCCATCAAGATTCGCGTTTCTAGTACTACGACTAAAGCAAGGCTTATAGTCGTAGTACTAGAAACGCGCCTATAATTGTGTACAAGAAGTTGTCAATCCGCTATAATAATCAATGTCTAGCGCCCAAGCTTCATGTTGTTGACTCAAACAGTTCGATTGAAACTCAATAGCATTGAAAAAGATATTCTGACTAACTTGTGTCACTTGTCTAAAAACTTGTTCAACGTTGGACTTTATAAGGTGCGTCAGTATTTCTTTCAAGAGCAAAAATATCTCAGCTACGAATCGAATTATCACCTGTGCAAAGAGAATGAAAACTATCAGCTCCTGGCTACAGATTGCGGTCAGCAAACTCTGAAATATGTAGATAGAGCGTTTAAAGCTTTTTTCAAGCTGCTCTGTTTGAAGCGAGAAGGAACTTATCAAGAGCGAGTTAATGTTCCTAGATACCTTGCTAAAGATGGTTATTTCCCTTTGATTATTCCAATAAGAGCGCGTCATGATTTTGCGCTTTGTGATTGGAAATTTAAAATTCCTACATCTCGTAAGTATACCAGAGAGCATGGCTCTGTCTACATTACA
>CAYXWE010000962.1:0-1885 GCA_964468145.1 uncultured Pleurocapsa sp. | reverse complement strand
GTATTACCCCTGTTAATTAGTAATTTTTTTTAATAACACTACGGAGAATAGCAATAATTTTGATTATTGCTATTCTCCACGACTAGCTTTGATATCTGACGAGTGACCGCGCGCCGAAAATAAGGCTTTTAGTTTGCCGCAACTAGGCGCAAAGGAATGCTCTCGTCGCGACAAATCAATATTTATTTCAGGAGAAATCAGAACATGGTTGCAGTAATAGACGCACCCGTAGAAGTTCGTGTGAGTAGCACTGCCGATGACAAAGCAATTGCTATTCGTGCTGTATACAAGCAAGTGTTGGGCAATCCTCATGTAATGGAAAGCGAACGCCTAGTAAGTGCCGAATCTCAATTTTGCAACGACAGTATCAGCCTCAGAGAATTTGTTCGTGCTGTAGCAAAATCCGACTTTTATCGCGCTCGTTACTTTGAAACCTGCGCTCCTTATCGTTTTGTAGAGCTAAACTTTAAGCACCTTTTAGGACGCGCTCCTGCCGACCAAGCGGAGCTTTCCGAGCATATCCAACGCTGTGTTAATGAAGGCTATGATGCAGAAATCGATTCCTATATTGACAGCGTAGAGTATTCCGAAAAATTTGGCGAAAATCTTGTTCCTTTCTATACTGGCGCAACTAGTACAGTAGGACAAAAGCAAGTCAACTATAATCGCACTCTTTCCTTGCTTCAAGGTATTGCTGGTGTAGATAGTGCTAAGAAAAATTCTCGTCTAGTAGATAGCGTTGCTACCAACAGTGCTGTTCCTGCCAAAAGCCCTGCTGCCAAGGCGCGAATCTCTCCCTCGCCAGATGCTACTGCCAAACGATTCAAAATTGTCGTTACAGGGTCTAAATTCGACGCTCCTCGTCGCACCAGTAACACTGAATATATTGTTCCTGGCGATCGCATGACTCCTCAGATTCAACGCATCCAGCGTACGGGAGCAACAATTGTCAGTATCACTGAAATTTAATAATTCTTGCCAATAGCAATTTAAAATTCAGGCAAATTCAGGAGAAATTTATTATGTCATTTTGGGTCACAGATCTACAGCCAGTCGAACTGCGAGAAGGGAAAGCAGATCGAGATGTTAATATCATTATTCGCCAAGCCTATAAACAAGTTTTGGGTAATGCGTATTTACTAGAAGGAGAAAATTTAGAAACGGCCGAATCTTTATTGAGAAATGGCGATCTTACCGTTCGCGGTTTTGTCAGAGCGATCGGTCAATCTGAGCTATATCGCTCTTTATTCTTTGAAACTTGCTCTCAGTATCGTTTTATCGAAATGAACTGCAAGCATTTTTTAGGACGCGCTCCCCTAGACCAAGCAGAGATATCTAAACACGTACAAATTTATAACAACTTGGGTTACGAAGCAGAAATCGATTCCTATATCGATAGCGATGAATATACCAATGCCTTTGGTGAAAACATCATTCCTTGTCCCCGTACCGAGAGCAATCAACGTACTTTGCTGAATGTAGGCTATAACCGTACTTATGCTTTGTACAGTGGTGGTTATGCTAGTAGCGATAACATTACCAACCAAGCCAAACTAATTTCCGATTTGGCAATTAATAAACCCACTGCTATTACTTTCCCCAAAAAGAGTTCTAATGGAACTCCTGGTAGCAACAACAAACGCTTCCGCATCAAAGCTACCAAAGCTAGTCTTGGCTCTCTTAATCGCTTTAGTAACCAAACTTATGAAGTGAATTACGAGCAGCTAAACGCTAAAATCAAGAACTTGCACCGCACTGGCGCAAAAATCCTCAGTATTACAGAAGTTTAAATCGCCATTACTTTGAGTAATTTGAGTAAATAAATATTGGGGGAAGATTCAAAACTTTCCCCAATAACGCTGCTAGAAAACAATTTTAATAAAAT
>CAYXWE010000961.1:0-1886 GCA_964468145.1 uncultured Pleurocapsa sp. | reverse complement strand
AGGTCAGTAAGTTTGGGGGCGGGTCTGTGGATGGGAGAAGTCTCCTCTGTATTCACAGGACCAGCATTATCTACGGGGTTTCCCAGAACGTTGAAAATTCTACCCAATGTTCCTTTACCAACGGGAACGCTGATAGGTGCGCCAGTGTCAAGGATATCCATTCCTCTGACCAAACCATCAGTACCACTCATCGCAACAGCACGAACCTGGTTATCACCAAGTAGTTGTTGCACTTCGCAGGTGACGGAAACTTCTTGCCCAGCAGGATTTGTACCTTTTACTTCTAAAGCGTTATAAATCTTGGGCATTTTGCCGCTAGGAAATTCGGCATCTAGTACGGGACCGATAATTTGTGTAATTTTACCAGTGGTTGTTTTATCTGTGGTGGCTACCATTTTTTAAATATCTACTTGGTGGTTAGCTGTTTTATATGGCAGGTAAAATCCTAAAAAGAATGTAAAATTTTGCCACCTTCAAGATTATCACTTTATCAATCAATCTGGAAATTTTCCCGCCCTAGCTACAAAGTTGATATTTGCTCGACTTCTCTAAATAGAAATTTCCTCGACTTGCTCGATCGATGTTAGCCATTCTTGCGGTTCTATAATGGCAGATTCTTCTGGAGAGAAAAACTGATAATAAGGACATTTCCCTTCGCAATCGGGTAGATGGGGAAAATCAATTTGATGTTCCCGATAATTTTGCAACCACGTTTCCAGGTTTTTAAGCAAATCGAGTAAATCTTGTTCGGTTTTCTGATGCTGCAGTTGGCTATATGGAAAAGTAACACTTGTGGGTTTACCAGATTTAACAAACCAGTAAGTCATTTCTATTTCTTCTGGCGCGTATTCAGAAGTTTCTGCCAAAACATACAGATAGAGACGAGTTTGCCAGTTGAAAGCCAAATTTGTAGATTTTTGCGGTTGGCGATAAGTTTTCCAATCCAAAATTATGGCTCGATTCGGTTTAGCGATCGCTAAATCATAAATTACGGTAAACACAAAATTATTATGGGCAAAAGTACGACAATGTTCTGCAGCCCGCCAAACATCTGTGCTGTTTTCCTCTAACTCTGCTGCATTTTTTATTAGAGCTTTAAAAGCGGATTCCAATTCAGGATCGCCACTTAACAGAGATTCAATGGGTAGGGTTAACTCTCGCTGCTGCATCAATAAATGAAATTGACTGCCCCACTTCATGCTTTCTTGCTGTTGTAAATCGGGGACTGTACCCAAACAATTTAAGTAAATTTGCTGAAACTTAGGAGGACAAATACTGAGAAGATTGAGGTGGGATTGGGATAGACGGATTATGTTTTGCATTATTCATATCCATAATTGTTATTTATCGTTGATGATGCTAACTATGACCTATTATTGCTAACCTTTTAAATGAACCGCACTTACTTAAAATTAGCTATATTCAAAATTTATGGAGTGGCAAGAAATCTCTGGTAATTGGGTGTATCTTCCTAATCGCAAGATAACTGGCATCGTTCACTTTCTTGGAGGTGCATTTGTTGCTACTGCTCCCCAAATATCTTACCGTACGATTTTAGAACAAATTAGTCAGGCTGGTTATGGTGTAGTGGCTACCCCATTTCTCAATACGTTCGATCATTTTGCAATCGCGACTAAAGTATTAAATAGTTTTGAAACAGTTATCGACAGGCTTAAAAAAACCAATAAAATACCTCAAGGATATCTTCCCGTGTATGGAATAGGTCACAGCATGGGCTGCAAACTGCACTTGTTGATTGGCAGTTTATATAACGTAGAGCGTTCGGGCAATATTTTAATCTCTTTTAATAATTATCCTGTAAATCGAGCCATTCCTTTTATGGAGCAATTTCAAATCGATCCTATTTTGGAAATGGAGTTTAGCCC
>CAYXWE010000960.1:0-1887 GCA_964468145.1 uncultured Pleurocapsa sp. | reverse complement strand
GTCAGATTGTTTATTGTGCTAGATCGAATAGTAAGATCTCAGTTTCTTTGTGGTGTGCGGGATGGGAACTATGTTCGATCGTAATTTGAGGTTCGTCGATGATAGCTGCACCATCTCCCGCTTCTAACAGACGATTATTTAGTAGCACTGCACCTTTTGTTACCTGTAGCCAAGCTACACGATTATTTGATATTTCGTGAGTCAGGGAATCCCCTTGACTAAGATTAGCAAGATAGAGATTCACGTCTTGATGAATAGTTACCGAACCATTTCTACCATCGAGCGAACCAACTAATCTGAGCTTGCCTTGTTTTTCTTCTGGGGTAAAGTTTTTTTCTTCATAACTTGGTTCTAAACCTTGCTCGTTGGGCATAATCCATATTTGCAGAAAATGCACTGGATTAGTATCTGAAGCATTAAATTCACTATGGGTAATTCCTGTCCCAGCAGACATCCGCTGTATATCTCCAGGGCGAATTATCGAGCCATTTCCCATACTATCTTTGTGGGCTAATTCTCCCGAAAGTACATAGGAAATAATTTCCATATCTCGATGTCCGTGAGTACCAAAACCGCGATCGGGAATTACTTTATCTTCGTTAATCACTCGCAAGCTAGCAAAACCCATCTGGTTAGGATCGTAATAATTACCAAAGGAAAAAGAGTGTCTGCTATCTAGCCAACCAAAGTTAGCCGAACCTCTTTCATTTCTAGGACGAATAGTAATCATTTTATTTGACCTCCTTTGTTTTTGCTCCGATATATTTATTATGAATTGGTTTAATAAAAAAGACAATATGATATTTTGAAGACATATTGTATCTATATTTTCTACAATTTATGGATAAGTTCGCTAGTATGCAAGCCTTTACTCAGGTAGTAGAGTCGGGGGGATTTGCAGCAGCAGCCAGGAAAATGGGCGTATCTCGTTCGACAGTTAATAAATTAGTAATCAATCTTGAAGATCGACTGCAGGTACAGCTATTGCAGCGCAGCACCCGTAAAGTCAATCCTACTCCCACGGGATGGGCTTATTACGAACGCTGTATCAATATTTTGGCTGAAGTCACCGCAGCAGAAAATGCAGTGGCAAAACTGCAAAACGAACCCAAAGGGACTTTGAGAATCAATGCCCCCATGTCCTTTGGAACTTTATATTTAGGACAGGCGATCGCGGAATTTATGACTCAATATCCAGAACTGCAGGTACAGCTAACTTTAGACGATCGCTTTATCGATCCCATTGCTGAAGGGTACGATATTACTATCCGAATTGCTAAATTAGAACCATCTCCCAGTTTGGTTCAGCAAAAAATTGCTCCTGTCTCCAGAATACTCTGTGCTACTCCAAGTTATTTAGAAAAACACGGTATTCCTCAACATCCCCACGAGCTTACCAATCATTCTTGTTTACATTACGGTCATCTGGTGGCAGGTAATCAATGGCTGTTGAGCAATGACAATGAAGATCTTCGAGTAACCGTAAAAGGGTTAATTTGTTCTAACAACGGCGAAATACTCAAAGATGCCTGTGTTAAAAGTTTGGGTATTGCTTTGTTACCGACTTTTATTATTCAATCGGAACTAGATAGTAACCTTTTGACGATTGTATTGCCCGACTATCAACCTCCTGCGATCGCTCTTTATCTGGTCTATCCCTTAAATCGTCATCTTAATACTAAAGTCGAACTTTTTATCCAATTTTTTCGAGATAGATTTGGTAATTAAGACTATAAAATGTATTGCCGACAAATTAAGCTGGCGATCGCTCTTGTATTCGGCTTAAAATCTTAGATCGAGATCTTAAATTAAAGGACATATTGTGGCTAGCAGTAATCAAAGACCCATAGCTGTAGATCTATTTGCTGGTGCGGGGGGAATGACCCT
>CAYXWE010000959.1:0-1888 GCA_964468145.1 uncultured Pleurocapsa sp. | reverse complement strand
GTCACCACCCCATAAATCATCGTTGCCATCACCACCTAGTAAGGTGTCGTTACCTCCATATCCACGAATCAAATCGTGGGAGTATTCTTCATTGATTGTGCTTAAATAGTTTGAAAAATCATTACCAGATAAAATAGCACCAGCTCCACCTTGAACGCTCATAACGAAAAACCTCTGATTTGAATATTTGCTAATAATGAATCTTATGTTCAAATCAAAGAAATTATGCAATTTGGGCTAACACGCTAACCGAAGCTATTACTAGAAATGACACCGCCTAAAATTCCTACGGGATATAGGTTTTAAAAGTGCGAAACTATATAACTGGAACGTTTAAATTAAAATCATGAACGCATTACTTTGACTTCCACTGTCCCAACTGCATACTGTCCATTTAAAAGTGCGATCGCATACTCTAAAGGACAGTACGAAAGCTTGATTTTAGTACCGCTCAATGAAGCTGTAGCATACTCATTTTTGGTAAAAGGTATCTGGATATCTTCGGGAAAATCAACGGTCAAATTTCCGCTTACAAATATGTCTGAGCTGGGGTATGTCTGTTGTAGATTCGAGAGAGAGGGTATGGCATCCTCATCATTAAAGGTCAGATTTCTAATTTCAGTAGTGGCAGCTTCTCCGACAGTAGTTGTCACTTTGCTAGTAATTATCTGTGTGCCAGTCTTATAAACTCCTTGACCATCGGTAACTACAAACTCTTTTCCCTCATTACCAATAATTAAATACTTACCGTCTGCCGAGGTGCGATCGCTCGTCCAGTAACCTGCGATCCTCGCGTACACTTTATTAGTACTTGCGTTCTCATTGTAGATTCTGACAATACCATCTCTCAGACCTAAATTCTGGCTGACTTTCTGCGTGATGCCCCCGCCATTGGCGAGATAGATTCCTAAAGTTAGTAGAGCGATCGCGATGCCCAAAACCCATAGTTCAGCAGCACCACCAGTCTTTAGTCTTCGTCGGGGATTAGATACTGATATTGCCCAGACAGGCTCAGGATAAAATAGCTGTACTCCTTGCTTGGTAAAGGTATCAGAGAAACAGGCTAATAGATGACCTAGAGGCAGAGCGATCGCAGCTTTAAGACTTCCATGTAACCACAAGTAATTAACTCACTCTTCCAAACCTTGATAGTGTGGTAGCCCTTGGGCTTCTTATTTGAGTAAACTTTTTCCTCTAAAATTGGTTGCTTGATGTTCATTTGTACTTCAATCGATTCTAAGCATTCACTACTAAAGCCTCGTGGTTTCAATCCTTTTCCTTCAAGTTCAACCCAGTAAACATAACCTGCGGGAATTGATGACCCACCAACTAGCTTTAGTTCTTCCTGCCATTCAACTTTAGTTACTCTGCCTGGGCAGTTGTAAGGTTTGGCATAGACGCGATCGCTTTACTTACACAAATTCCTTTGGAGGGAAAATGATTAATAATATTTTACGTTGTGTAGAGAAAAGCTGCACATCGGCATTCGTAAACGCTTCAAACTTGGTAGGAGGTGGAGCATGGTAGGATTCATCGCACCATTTTCTATCCTGGACTATGTAGATCGGCTCAACATAGTGAAAGAAACGACTTCAGAATATCACTGTACCTGCCCAGTTTGTGGGGATGGAGGATTTAAGGTAGACAAGAAAAATGGCAAATATCAAGGCTTTAAATGTGGCTGTGAAATAAAAGAAATCCGCGAAGCCATACGCCCCTGGAGCGAAGTTAGGGAGCTTCGGGGCAGAGAAATGACTTCGGGGCATCTAACATCGGAGGCGATAAGCCTAGCTCTACTGAGTTCACAGGCGATCGACTCCCCCGTGCCAGAAGCGGGAAAAATCACGAATTGGCAACAAATCAAAGAGTTCCATTGCTAAAAAATGCA
>CAYXWE010000958.1:0-1891 GCA_964468145.1 uncultured Pleurocapsa sp. | reverse complement strand
ATCCAAACCCAATCATGGTCTACGGGTTCTGCTTTTTTTACATCAAAGGTTTCTTCTGATAGATAACCAAACTCTTCTGTACCCAATTCTTCTTTTAGTCTACCAACAATATATTTGTTGGCGGCCATGTCGGCTTCGGTAACGGGACCATCTTTTTTGTCTTTGACATCTAAATCCGAAGTGTCTTTGTGATAAAACGAGCTAAGGATATCTGCTGCACCCCATGCTACAGAACGCGCTACTTCTAGAGCATCTGCTATTTTCTGAGTTTGATTGCTATCCAAAGTTATCTCCTAATAATATTTTGTTATTTCTTAACAAGACTAAACAATAACTATATCCTAAGTTAGTGTTACAAAATACGAAAGTACCCATCAAAAAACAATCTTGCCAATTGCAGAAAATCGATCCTGCTAGATACTGGTTTGTTTTTGATTGTTTCGGGGACGGAATAAATGGGAATGTTCGGGATGGTATAAGCGCGATCGCGCGTTGATTCCTTCTTGTAGGGCAGGACTGATTAAATATAAGGTAGTGCGTATTAGTTCGTTTTCTCTGGTAACAGCAGCCATTTTCTCTAAAGGTACGACCCAAATCTGTTCGTCTTGCCAACCGACGCGATAACATACCGCTACGGGAGTATCGGGAGGATAGTGTTGCAGTAATTGCTCTTGAGCCTTTTCTATGTGACGGGCAGCTAAATACAGACACAAACTAGCTTTATGGGCAGCTAGAGAAGATAATTCTTCGGCATCGGGGACGGCGGATGCTTTCCCACTAATTCTAGTTAAAATGATGGTTTGAACTAATTCAGGGATAGTTAATTCGGTACTAAGCTTGGCAGCAGCAGCCTGAAACGCACTGATACCAGGAATAAGCTCGAAGGGAATATCCGCCTCATTGAAAGCCTGCATTTGTTCGCCGATCGCACTATACAGGGTAAGATCTCCAGAATGAAGACGCACGACGGATTTACCTTCCCGTACTCTAGTAATAGCAAGAGGGATAATTTGTTCTAGAGTTTTATTTCCTGTCGGGACTAACTCCACGTTGTCTTTTACATTCTCCAAGATTTGTTTGGGTACTAAGGAATCAGCATAAAGAATTACATCTGCTTGAGTGAGAATTTTATAGGCTTTGAGGGTTAATAGTTCGGGATCTCCTGGCCCTGCACCAATGATATATACTGCGGGCTGAAGAGTCGTTTCATTTATCATTTATCATTTATCATTAAACAGTTCGAGATCTCCCAGTGTCCCACGAATCAATGCAACCAAAGCTTTTCTCTTCATTACATTCGTGCGATCGCTTTTTTATTTGTTTATTGTCTGGTGGTAGATTGTTGCTTTCGAGGAGAAACAACATCGGGTAGGGGACGTTTGAATATATATAGCCAGCCTAAGATTAAAAGACCTAAAGCGATCGCACCTAAGCTAATTACTTGAGCAACTTTTAACGAGCCTAGCATTAGACTATCAGTACGCAACCATTCAATCCAAACTCGCCCCAAACTATAGGCAATTAAATATACACCTGCTAATGTTCCTGTTTTCATACGGTTGCGATTTTTTAGACCCCAGAAAAAAATCGATAGCAAAATAATAAATACACCCAAATTCCACAAAGATTCGTATAAAAAAGTCGGGTGAAAATATTCTGTATTCAAGAAATCTAAAGGGCGATAGGGAGGGGCAATATATAGCTTCCAAGGTAAATCCGTTGGTTTGCCATAAGCCTCAGAATTAAAGAAATTTCCCCACCTACCAATTGCTTGACCCAATATTACCGAAGGTGCAACCAAGTCTAATAATTGCCATACAGAAATACGATTGAGACGAGCAAAAATAATCGTGGCTAATGTACCGCCAATAATCGCCCCGTGAATAGCAAT
>CAYXWE010000957.1:0-1894 GCA_964468145.1 uncultured Pleurocapsa sp. | reverse complement strand
GGTTTAGAAAAGTTATCTGCAAGTATTCCGATAGAGGAATTGTTAGTTGAAGAATTTATTCCTTTTGAAAAAGAATTAGGAATTATTGGCGCGCGTAACGAAATGGGAGATATTGCTATCTATCCCGTAACAGAAACCTATCAAAAAAATCAGGTATGTCATTGGACAATTACCCCTGCTGAGGTTAGCGATCGAGTAGCAGAGGAAGTTAAGGCGATCGCCAGTATGATTATGGAAAAATTAAATGTAGTGGGTGTATTCGGCATCGAATTTTTCTTAACTAAAGACAATCGAGTTTTAGTTAATGAAATTGCTCCCCGTACCCATAATTCGGGACACTATACCCTAGATGGCTGCGAAACTTCCCAATTCGCCATGCAGCTACAGGCAGTTACGGGAATGGCTTTAGGTTCGACAGAATTAAAATCTGCGGGTGCTTTGATGGTTAACCTGTTAGGTTTTGCAGAATCCGATCTTGATTATCAACAGAAACGCGATCGCATTTTAACCATTCCTAATTCATTTGTTCATTGGTATGGTAAATCTTCTCGCCCTGGTAGAAAATTAGGTCACGTTACCGTAATTTTGAACCAAGAAGAATTAGCTCAAGCCAAGTCGATTATCGAGCAAATAGAATCAATTTGGTACAAAAATTAGTGACGGGAGATTGCAATTATAGGGAAAACACTCAAAAATTTAATATCAGTATGAAAAAAGAACATCAAGTAATCAGTCGAGTTTTAAGTGACTATCGTCAATTTTTAAATACTTATAGTTATTTAGATTGCAAACTAATTATTAGCCAAGATTTTAGCAATTATTTAATTGTGCTTTATGGTTTGCTAAATGGCAGCTATTATCATGACTTTATTCTACATCTAAAATTTGACAATGGTAAAATACACGTACATCGAGATGATATTGATATCAGAAGCAAGCTAATTAAATCTGGATTAATAAGAGGTAAACTTAATAGCTATGGAGGTTACGGAGATCCATCTAAAATTGATTTTGCTATTAGCTTAGAGAAAATATACGAACATCACAAACATATACTTATATTCGATAAAAATCACGAACGACCGCAAATAAAGCCTAATGCTACAGCGCAAGAATTATTTGAGCTTGCACAAATTGAAAATAAATACATTATTAGTTCTGTCGCGCAACATCCAAATATCTCTTTTGATTTGTTTTTAAAGTTATTTCCTAAATTTCCAGCAGAAATATTTAATAATCCTAAGTTTAATTTTTTCTTGGACAACAAAGATGATTTTTATCAAACGTTGCTGAATGCTCATCCTGGTATTTTTAATCATAAAAATATAGAAATACCAGAGGATTTTATCAACTGGGCGGTTAATAATGAAAACCAAAATATTCGTTGCTATGTGGCTAGAGGTAGAGAAGTACCCGCTAAGTATTTAGAAAAATTAGCTGACGATCCTTACTGTCTAGTCATTGCTTGCTTGAATTCTCGCTATGCTCGTCCCAGTTCTAATCCCGCTACGTATTTTTCTGAAGAAATTACAGAATTAATATATCAGAGATATAGGCAACTAACCAAGAATTGCACTAACAAATATCAATCTGAATATGAATATGAAAATGACTGTTGTGATTGTATTAATATGTTGGCTAACGTTTGAGTCACTAAAATAATCAATAAATTATAAATACAATGAGTCTCAAAATAATAAAATATCATCAAGTTATTCAAAATATTATTAACTATGTTGCTATTCCTTTATCGTACAAATTCGATGAATTTAATAAAATAATTCCTTTTTATGGGTACGAGCGGGGAAACTCATATAGCAATATAAAACTTATTAATATTATTAGTGAAGATTGTAACCGATATATTTCTCTTGTCTATGGCTATGACATACCT
>CAYXWE010000956.1:0-1895 GCA_964468145.1 uncultured Pleurocapsa sp. | reverse complement strand
GTTTTCGTTTCCTCCCTACCTTAAAGAAGAGTAGGGTATCCACTCAAACATTTTTCGATGAAATTACCTATAGTAGCTGTAATTGGTAGGCCCGACGTGGGCAAATCTACCTTTGTCAATCGTTTAGCCAGAGACAAACAGGCAATCGTTTACGACCAACCAGGCATTACTCGCGATCGCACTTACCGCCCTGCATTTTGGTTGGATCGCGACTTTCAAATTGTCGATACTGGAGGACTAGTATTTGATGATGATACAGAATTTTTACCCTTAATTCGCCAACAAGCTTTAGCAGCCTTGGTAGAGGCATCCGTCGCTATTTTTGTGGTGGACGGACAATTTGGTCTAATGGAGGGCGATCGCGAAATTGCCGAGTGGTTGCGCCGTCAGTCTGTCCCCGTTTTGTTAGCGGTTAATAAATGCGAATCAGTAGAGATGGGTGCAACCCAAGCAGCGGAATTTTGGGAATTAGGTTTGGGTAATCCTTTTCCTATATCGGCAATTCACGGTAGCGGTACGGGAGAACTATTAGACGAGCTTGTTACCCATTTACCCCCTGTGGATGAATTGGTGGAAGATGAAGAGATTAAAGTAGCAATTATTGGTCGTCCCAACGTGGGTAAATCCAGCTTACTCAATGCCATGCTAGGGGAAAATCGTTCCATTGTTAGCCCGATTTCTGGCACTACCAGAGATGCGATCGATACGAATATCGAAAGAAATGGTACAAGTTATCGTCTAATCGATACTGCGGGCATTCGACGCAAGAAAAACGTTAATTACGGTGCTGAATTTTTTAGTATCAATCGTTCTTTTAAAGCAATTCGCCGATCCGATGTGGTACTGTTTGTGATTGATATTCTCGATGGCGTTACCGAACAAGATCTCAAACTAGCTGGCAGAATAATTGAAGATGGTAGGGCGGTTATCCTCGTAATCAATAAATGGGATGTGGTAGAAAAAGATACCAGCACGATTAATCAATATAAAAAAGAAATTTTAGCCCGTCTTTACTTTATGGAATGGGCGCAAATGGTTTTTGTCAGTGCTATGACTGGTCAACGGGTTAATAAGATTTTAAATATGGTGGATGTTGCTGCCGAATCTCATCGTCGTCGTGTCAGCACTTCTGTAATTAACGAA
This sequence comes from uncultured Pleurocapsa sp., assembly GCA_964468145.1. GTDB lineage: Bacteria > Cyanobacteriota > Cyanobacteriia > Cyanobacteriales > Xenococcaceae > Waterburya. Next base: position 752 of record CAYXWE010000956.1, on the reverse strand, counting down.
GTATTAGAAGAAGCAGTAAGCTGGCATTCTCCCCCCACATCCCGTCAGGGAAAACAGGGTAGAATTTACTATGGTACGCAGGTGACTGCTCAACCGCCAACTATTACATTATTTGTCAACGATCCCAAACGGTTCAACGATAATTATCGTCGTTATATCGATCGCCAGTTTAGAGAACAGCTAGGTTTTACAGGTACGCCCATTAAATTGATCTGGCGCGGTAAGAAAATGCGCGAACTCGAACGAGGAGCAAACAGGGCTACCAAAGTTAAGTAAGCAAGAGTGCTGTAGGTTTAAAACTTATTTCTCAGATAAAAAAACATTCTTGGTTTTTGCACTCTGGTATTCTTTTTTGTATGTCTTGTCGCGATGTTGATAACGTCGCTAGAGATAGCTAAACGTTGTTAGAACAAATAAAGAAATAGATTGATTTTAGATCTATTTCTTTATCCGCATCCTCCTCTAGTCCCTGAAATTGCAAATCTATGAAAATTGATGAAAAGCTAATCAAATTACTAGACTCCGCTAACAATAGGTTAAAGCAGTCTAATACTGGAATAAAAATTTTTAGGCGGGGGCAGAAATTATCTTTGCGCGGAATGCTACCAGCTAAAACGGGTCAAGGCAATAAACAGCAGACTATTAGCTTAGGAATTTACTGCAATACTGCGGGGATACAAAACGCAGAAAAACAAGCGCAAAAGTTAGCCAGTCAACTGGCTTTAAAAGAGTTTACTTGGGAAAATTGGGAC
>CAYXWE010000955.1:0-1895 GCA_964468145.1 uncultured Pleurocapsa sp. | reverse complement strand
AGGCGGGAAACTTCCACACAGGCGCGGGCGGGGGCAGTATCTTCGGCAAAGTATTCCGCGTATACCTGATTCATCGGGGTGAAATTAGCCAAATCTGTCAGGAAAACGCTAGTTTTAACTACCTGTTCCCAGCTAGCTCCCGCTGCGGTCAACACTGCTTCAATATTAGTCATTACCTGTTTAGTTTGGGCTGCGATATCCCCTTGACCGACTACTTTTCCCGACTGAGGATCTAAAGGTATTTGTCCTGCAGCGAAAATTATTTGACCAGAAGCTGCGATCGCCTGATTGTAAGGGCCTACTGGTGCGGGGGCTTTATCGGTACGAATAACTTGTTTAGACATAAGAATTTAATATTAATCCTAAAATTAGCAGTAAGGAGCTAGAAAGATAGAGGTTGACCGCTATAAATTTACTATTACTTACCTTTTCAGGAATGGCATGGTTTTTATTTACGCGATCGATTAATTGATAGGCAAAAGGCAAACTGCCGAAAATCATTAGGCTCAGAAGGGGCAACGATCCTTGAATAATCAACACTGCTGTCAATACATAGATGCTAATAGTTAACCCAGAGAGTACCTTTGCACCCAACTCAGTCCCCAAACGCACGATCGGCGATCGCTTTCCTGCTGCGAGATCGTCTTTTACCTGATGAAAATGGGAACAAAACAAAATAATCGAAGTGCTAATGCCGATAATACTTGACACTGCCAGATTGTTGGCTGAAAATGTCTTAGTTTGAGCATAATAAGCAGCAGAAACCGCCCCTGGGCCAAAAGTAAAAAAGCAAATTATCTCGCCCAAACCCAAATAACCCAAGCGAAAAGGAGGCCCTTGATAGGTATAACCTAAAAAACAGCACAACAGTACCAACCCCAAAATTGTCCAGTCATGTTGCCACCAAGATAAAGCAAAAATACCTCCTATTCCCAATGCTAAACAGATATTTGCCATCCAAAAAACCAAAGATTTATTTCCTGTGAGATTCACGACTGAATGATCTTTGTGAATATCAATACCAGTCTCCGAATCAAAAACATCATTGCTGAGATTAAGCCAGGCAATAATTAAAATTGCCGAACCCAAGAAGGTTAAAAACATCTGGGGTTGAAAAATATGAGTCTCAAAAAAAGCCACTGCTGTTCCCACGGCGATCGGCACGACCGCGACACTGTATATTGGTGGTTTGATCGCAGCCAACCACAAATGGCGATCTTTTTGGCTAATTTGCTTGGTAGTCATGGAGATGGGACAAGGGTCAAAAACAACACAATGGTCGCGCTAAATTACAACCTCTTGTACCCTACCAGTTATAGCGAAGGGAGTTGAGCCAGTTTCATGAAAGTTTATTTTTGATATACTGCAGTTTAATTTCTCGCTCCTGACAAACAGTGGAGCGATAACAGCACCGTGCTAGGAGTATTGCAGGCAGTAGCCTATAATGTATGTCATAAATTTAATTTTTTTTATTAGCTATTTACTAATAAACATTCACTTAACATTTTTTTATAATATTGCTGCCGATTTTTTTTAGGAATGACACAATCTAAAAGCTCTATGTCCGTTGCAACTGAATCTAATTCTTTTATTTTTGATACTAATCATAGTACGGAATTTGAAAAATTTTGGCAGAATAACGAACTAGATTTTGCAGTAACAAAAGATACGAAAATCGTCAGTTTCTCATATCAAATTCCTTATGTAGATCCCCTTGCCTGTTTGCAAAAGTTAGCTCGCAATAATACGTTACATTTTTATTGGGAGAACTGCAGCAAGCAAGAAGCAGTAGCAGCTTGGGGGATTACTAATAGTAATTATGCCGAGTCTAATTCCCGCTTCAATTTAGCTCAAGATTTTGTTGAAAGTTGTTTTCAGCAGATTATTAGAGAAGG
>CAYXWE010000954.1:0-1901 GCA_964468145.1 uncultured Pleurocapsa sp. | reverse complement strand
AAAGTTTTAAGTTATTAGGACAGGCAATATTGCCGTCGATAACCTTTCCCTTTGATAGCTGCGCCGAACGATGACAACAGCGATCCTTAGCAGCAATGGGCTTATCCGAACTATCCAACCACAAAACAATACTTTGTCCTAATAACTTAAAACTTTCGGGCTTATTTGATAGTTGCGATCGCGGAATCACTGGATACCAAAATCTACGGAATATACTTTCTTTGGTGACTAGCATAAATATAGGCTTTAGTCTTCATAGCTCAATTAAATATTATTGTATACTGTATACTATATTTGTCGTGCAAAATGTAGTGGTAATTACTTACAGTCGACCGAGACAGCATCAGTTACTAGTGCAGTTTAATTTTGAATTTTTAAATGTATGTTATTGTTGATGCGTTTTGATAGCTGTTGAATAAACTCTTTGGTCTTTTGTAGACTAGATTTTCCCTAATTGAATTAAGGTCTGCAATAAAATATTTGCCCCTTGGGTACATTGTTCGGGAGAAGTGTATTCATTGGCATCATGAGAGACTCCCATTGTGCTGGGAACAAAAATCATTCCCATATCGGTAATTTGTGCCATTTCTTGTGCGTCGTGACTGGCGCGACTGGGTAAATAGGTATAGCTTAGATTGAAATCTTCACAAGCTAGGGCGATCGCTTTTTGAATGTAGGGTTCGGCTAAAGCTGGTTCGTTATGCAGACAGGGATTTAAACGGATCTGAGTATTGGTAGCAACGGCAATTTCTTCAAGATGTATGCGTAATTGTTTTAGCAAACTGTCGATATGTAGGCTAGAAAGATCGCGAATATCTAGGCTCATCTCAACCCAACCAGGAACGACATTCGCAGCATTGGGTTTTACTTCCATTTTGCCCACCGTAGCAACTTGTTGACCTGGAGTTAGCCCGATTTGATTGACAGCCAACACGACTTGAGAAGCAGCAACTAAGGCATCGCAGCGCATGGACATAGGAGTCGTACCCGCATGATTGGCTTTACCTTTAACCCTAATGTTAAATCTTCTTTGTCCGACTATGCCTTCGACTACACCAATTTGTTTTTGCATTGATTCTAATACGGGTCCTTGTTCGACATGAAGTTCGACAAACGCAGATATATCGCCCGTATTAAGACGTGCTTGACTAATTTTGTGCCAATCACCGCCAATTGTCGCCAAACAGGTTTGAATATCCGTACTGTCGGGACGACGATAGTATTCGGGATCGCCAACTACTCTACCCGATATGGCTTTAGAGCCGATCATGCTGCCTTCTTCATCGGTGAAAATAATAACTTCTATCGGGCGATCGAGTTTTATCTGGTTTTCTTTTAGGGTTCTAACTACTTCTAAACCCGCCAATACTCCATAAGTACCATCATAATGCCCGCCACAGGGAACAGTATCTATATGAGATCCCGTTGCAACTGGAGTAGCTACTGGGTTTTTACCTGGATACTTACCAATGATGTTTCCTGCTGCATCTATCTTGACCTCCATTTCTAAATCTTTCATCCACTGCCGAACTAAATTTCTGGCTTCGAGGTCTTCTTGACTGTAGGCAATCCGCTTTACTCCGCCATTAGGTAGTTGACCGATTTGCGCCAAACTAGCAATACTTTTATTTAAGCGAGCGCCATTCACCAGTAATTGAGTTTTAGTAGTTAAATTCATAGATTGAAGAGACGGTAAAAGTATACTGTATACAGGTTATCCAACCTAACATATTATTTTGCAGGGATTTGATAACTGCTATACATCACTTTTATCTGGCTATCGGGAAATATGGACTAAAATTTTAGAACGACTTTTATCTTCAAAAAAATGGTAGCAATAGCAAAATAGTCGATCGCTGAATATCATAATGAGTTTTTATAATTGTTATTGATGAATAAAT
>CAYXWE010000953.1:0-1913 GCA_964468145.1 uncultured Pleurocapsa sp. | reverse complement strand
ACTCAAACAGGTAAAGCAAAATGTTCTCGCGACATTGGCTACTACCTAAGAATGGTAACTTACTGCCTAGTTTCTGGCGGTACTGGCCCTATGGATGAGTATCTGGTAGCTGGTCTAGATGAAATTAACCGCGCTTATGAGCTATCTCCTAGCTGGTACATTGAAGCTCTAAAATACATCAAGAGCAATCATGGCTTGAGTGGCGATCCTGCTACTGAAGCAAATAGCTACCTAGACTATGCAATCAACGCACTTAGCTAGAATTGTTTTAGTTTAAACATAAGCTAATACATAAGAGTCTATCTATTTGAAGGTAGTCATTATATAAAAATCAAGATACTTGATTAATTAAGCATTACTCAGAAGAGTATGCGAATGCCGCGCCTAAAGGCTAGTATTTGTTTACTTTTCTGAGTATTGTCGTGTTTGGAGAGAGTAAAATGAATAACGAAGCCGAACAGCTAACCGAAGAAAAAGCTATCGCCAATTTAAAACAAAAAGAAGACTTGGGGGCAAGATATTATGCTGCCTGGTGGCTGGGAAAATTTAGAATTAAAAACCCCGAAGCAGTCGATACTTTGTTGATGGCATTAGAAGACGAGCAAGATCGCGCTCCCGATGGGGGGTATCCCCTAAGGCGTAATGCTGCAAGAGCCTTGGGAAAATTAGGCGATCGCCGAGCAGTCGAGCCATTAACTCGTTGTTTACAATTTCCCGATTATTATGTCCGAGAAGCTTCCGCACAGGCATTAGAAATGTTGGGCGATCGCAGTTGCGTTGCAGGCCTAATGGAATTACTAGCAGGGGGAGTAGCATCAGCTACTAGAGTGCCAGACAAACCCCATTTAGTACAACCCTACGAAGCAATCATTGAAGCATTGGGTACATTAGGAGCAACCGAAGCAATAGAGGTTATAGAGCCATTTGTAGAGCATCCAACAGACAAGGTAAAATATGCTGCTGCTAGAGCCATGTATCAATTGACCAAAGAAGATAAATATGGCGAGATACTAATTAGAGCATTAGAAGGTGACGATCTACAACTGCGTCGCTCTGCTTTAATGGATTTAGGTGCAGTGGGTTATGTAAAAGCGGGACAGGCGATCGCCGATACCCTAGCCGAAAATAGCATGAAGTTGATCGCTCTCAAGGGTTTACTCGAAACTGACTTGCGAATTCAAGAAAAACTATCCACCCAAAGTATAAATATAATGGATCTAATGGACGATCTTCTTTAACCTCTCTCCAAATATGCTCAACTTATGAATTGGCTAGCCCACTTATTATTAGCCGAACCAGATCCCGAACTTCGCTTGGGTAATCTATTGGGGGATTTAGTTAAGGGAGAAGAACGAAAAACTTTAAATCCTAAATTACAGAGAGGATTAGAGTGCCATCAAGCGATCGATATTTTTACAGATAAGCATCCAATTGTTAAACACAGCAAACAAACTATTGACCCTCGATATCGTAGGTTTGCAGGTATTTTAATTGATATCTTCTACGATTATATTCTGGCGAATAACTGGCAAGACTACTGCGATATACCTTTGGCAGAATTTACAGTTATTATTTATGATTCTTGGTCAGATTATTTAACAGATATTCCTCCCTATGCTCAAGTAGTTATTCGTCGCATGATAAACGAAAATTGGCTTTGCTCTTATCAAGATATTAGCGGGATTGAAAATACTCTAGCTAGAATATCTCATCGACTCAATCGAAAAAGTAAAAAGAAGCGATACGATCTTACTCCTGCAATATCAGAGTTAACCAATAACTACACTGAATTAGAACAAGACTTTCGACAATTTTTTCCCCAATTAAAAGCGCGTGTTAACGATTGGCAAGTTAATTAACGTCAGTTCAGTTTAAAAAATGACTTTACTCAAAAAAATAAGTATAGCTGCGAC
>CAYXWE010000952.1:0-1920 GCA_964468145.1 uncultured Pleurocapsa sp. | reverse complement strand
AGAGATGGCCGAGTGGTCGAAGGCGCAGCACTGGAAATGCTGTAACGGGGCAACTCGTTCGAGGGTTCGAATCCCTCTCTCTCCGCTCTGGGTAATCGGCTTTGCGCTATAATCCTTACACGGAAAGCTGATTACCGCAGTTACAATATTTCACTCAAAATTTGCTTTCTTTGGCGAATACAGCAGGGAGCAAATTTTTAGCGAACGGGGTAAATTTGTACCTCAATTATTTAAACACTTTTATTAAAAATCAAGAACAAAGAGGGGCATAACGCCACCTCTATATTTTTTGGTCGAATAGCAATTTACGCCTCGTTGCCTTTGTTCGAGCGAGCGTAGCGATCGCCACTTGTTGATAAATGACCAATAACCAATGACAAAAAACTATTGAATGAACGATCCTGAAGATCCCGATCGCTGTATGTCTAGTTATTGAAACGATCGCGTCTGCGGTCAAACAAAATACAGCTAATAGTTAGAAACAATAGTATATTTATCTATATTTATTTATTTACAGATAAATGAATCAATTAAAATACTTTTATAACAAAATTTGCCAACAAATTATTAGTACTCCTTCTAATGCTGCTTTTTATTTAAGTAATATTGATGTAGTTAAAAATTTTTATTATTACCCTAAATATCTAGATTCGATCCAAGAATACCAAAATAATCTAAAACCTTTAACCCCATTAGAATGGGATCTTGTTTGCCAGCTTAGGGAGCGAGGTGTTGCTATTACTAATTTAGCAGCTCTGAATATTTCTAATACCGAATCTTTCTTGGATGGAGCAAATAAAGTAACCAACGAGCTTAATTGTCTCAGCACATCGCCACAACATCAGTATAAAGATACTTTGACTGCTAATGCTCGACAATTGTTGGAACGACCAGAAATTTTACATTGGGGTAGTTCCAATCGGTTGCAAAGAATTGTGGAAAATTATCTTGAATTGCCCGTAGCCTATGACGGTTTATCTTTCTATTACAGTATTGCTAATGGTAAAGAGAGAGGCCCCCGTAAATGGCATCGAGATAAGGAGGATTGGAAAATGATTAAAGTTGCTGTTTATCTTAATCCCGTAGATCTCGATGGGGGACCGCTTGAATGCGTTTTGCCCTATGCCAACAACCAAATATGCCAGATTGTTGGTAATAAATACATCGCTACTCGATCCCACAAGATACGTAAAATGTTAAATTCAGATAATGATGATTGGTACACTTCTTGTGTGGGAGATGCTGGTACAGTAGTCTTTATCGATACAGCAAAATACTATCATCGCGGAAGACCGCCTATTAAACGCGATCGCGCTGCAGTTTTCTTTAGTTATTTTAGCACCCGCCCCAAACATCCATATTTTTGCGGTCGTTCTCCTTTATCCGAAGATCAATTGGCAGAGGTTTCGCGCACTTGGTGCGAGTCGTCAAGAAACAGTATTTTGTGGCGCAGAAACTTAGAAGGATTGGAGCGTTTTATCCCCAAAAATAGGCTTAAAGTGTAATTTGAATCCCCATGGCTTTTCGAGCAACTATAGCAATCGATCCTCATTTACGAAAAGATCCAGTGACAAAGGATAAAGAACGAATAACATTCAAAACCAACAATTTTTTACAACTGGGATAGGATTGCTATATTAATATTCAATTAAATGTAATGCTAATGTCTATTAGGTGACTTACACGGGGAGATAGTCATAAATTTAAAACAATTATGCGAAAAAATACCGAGCCGAAAATTTTTTCGCCGTTTTAAACTATACCCGTGTTGATTATGCCATTACCGAAGATTCAGGCTAATAATAGCCCAAATTGCCAAACTGTAGGCAAGTATTTAACCCAGTTTCAACGTAAGTTACTCAATACAAATTTGCGAGAAAAGCTAGGGGATAAGCAACGCCAACGGATACAAATAATGTT
>CAYXWE010000951.1:0-1924 GCA_964468145.1 uncultured Pleurocapsa sp. | reverse complement strand
GAATTTGTTTGGGGAGTCAGCTACGTAGAGGAATGTTGGGGAATTGCACCAGAAAAATTTCATCAATTTGCCAAACAAAGAGAATCACAAGGCAATCCTTTACCGTTGAGAGCGAATCCTAAATATTGGGATGTTTATTGTTTTGAGGGATCGAGGAGCTATCAATTTCGCAGCAAGATTAATGCTGTGACTGAGAGGGAGGTTACAAACGTCAATGAATTTTTGGACTTTTTATTATCTAGTTTGGATGTGTGACTTCCAGATTGTAAATATTTTCCTGACGAACAACTATCTAAAAATACTCTAATTACAAAGCAATATTTTGTGTCTGTCGATCTTGTTTCCGACACTAGGTGCGTCAACGAAGTAGTTAATAGCCTACAAGCTGGAAATCATGGACTGTAAATGGTGAGGTATTGATTTTTATTTTTGATTTGAATTGCTTTAAAAAAATAAGACGCAGACTATCAAATTCTACGGGAAAATCGGTTAATGTTAGATAAAGATACCACCGATAGCTGGCTTTCTACTGCATCTTCGCCTTCTTCAATCAACTCAGGATTGAAACGATAGCCTACATTACGTACAGTTTGAATAATATTTGGCTGTCGAGGGTTTTGTTCGATTTTTTTGCGTAAAGACAAAACATGGGTATCTACAGTACGGGGATTATCGATTGCATCAGGCCAAGCACGGTGTAATAATTCCGAACGGCTTAAAGGATTACCTTGGGCTTGGGCTAAAACGTAAAGCAGGCTAAATTCTTGGGGTGTTAATTCGATAAAATCGCCCTTAAGCTTTACTCTTCTTTGCGCCAAATCTATTTTAAGATCTTTGCACTCCATTGATAGTGGCACAGAGTTGTTAACTCGCATTCTTCTAACCAATGCTTCTACCCTAGCTAAAAATTCTTGCATACCAAATGGTTTGGTAAGATAATCATCAGCACCAGTTTTAAGACCTCTAACAATATCTTGTTCGTTGCTACGGGCGGATAACAAAAGAATTAAAGATTTTTGTTGTTCGTATAGCCAGTGAGATAGTTCCAATCCATCTCCATCTGGCAAATCTGAATCTATGACTACAAGAGTTGGTTGATGTCTAAAAAAAGAATCTCTAGCCTGCTGCAAGCTAGCAGATTGACTAACATTGTAGCCAGATTGCTGTAAATGCCAACCGAGTAGGGAACGTAAGTGAGGATTACTTTCAACTATTAAGATATTTGCTGAAGTCACTTTTGCCTCATTATTTAAGGGAAATTGCTATAAAGTCAAGGCTATCACTGCTATTGCCAAGATTTTGTAGCAGAGGTTACGCACAATTGGTACGAATGACTCAATGAAAAAAATTAATTGTTAAAAGTTAAGGCATTAAAATAATAAAAAGCCAACAAACTTAATAACAGTACAACTCGCACTGAGATATTCAACCAGAGTCATGATTCTTCAAGATCCCGCATCAATACGCCATTACCAAAAAATCACTGACGGAATGGTCGATTTATACCGTAGACGTTATAGTTTTGAGGAAATTAGATTATATATGGATGGGTATATTGCCTGTTTGCGTAACAGCGATTTAATCGAACAATATTTAATTCATCGTTTGGAAGAACAAGCGTTGCGCTTTCTAAGAGATCCTTCTAACTTTGAACTATCATCCCCTCAAACCCAAATGGAAACAGAAACGGATTATTGGTAAATAAACTTTGCTCTTCGATCGCGAATACCGCTTTGCTTATGGCTACCAGCCATAAGCAATAAACGAATCTGAATCTATAAATTATGCCTTCATGGTTTCAAGATATAGATAAGAAAAAAGTTAGACCGACCAATCGATGGAGGAAAATTTGCATCTCGTGTATGTAGTTAGATAGTTTAAATTTGAGAACAAATCAAGTTTACTATGTCTAATTTGAGAGAAA
>CAYXWE010000950.1:0-1926 GCA_964468145.1 uncultured Pleurocapsa sp. | reverse complement strand
AGTGCAGTTAGACGGAACATCTTTGAGGACTACTGACCCCGCACCAATACGAACATTATTGCCAATTTGAATATTACCTAAAACTTTTGCTCCACCGCCAATAACTACATTTTCGCCTAAAGTTGGGTGACGCTTGCCCGACTCTTTTCCCGTCCCTCCTAAAGTTACTCCTTGATAAATCAAAGAATAATCGCCCACAATCGCAGTTTCACCAATTACTACTCCCATTCCATGGTCGATAAATACACCCCGACCGATTTGCGCTCCTGGATGAATCTCAATACCTGTTAAGAAGCGAGCTAAGTGAGAAATAAACCGAGGTAAAAAAGGAATGCCGACTTTGTATAACCAATGGGCAATACGGTGTAGGCTCAGAGCCTGTAAACCTGGATAACAAACTATAACCTCTAGCCAATTACGGGCAGCAGGGTCGCGTTCAAAGATGATGCGAAAGTCAGCTACTAGTGAAGAAAGCATCGAAGATAGTCCTTAATATTATGGTTGCTTGTGGTTAACCAATCCATTTTATCGTTTTCGAGCCATTTCTGGACTCTATAATTTGGCGTATAAACCCAACATTTAACAAGATGAGGGATAAGGAATAGGGGATAAGGAAATTAATTATTGTTTGCCATAGCCTTTTAGATCGATAATTGAATAGTAAGTAAGTAAGAATACTTGGTTTAAATAGAAGCCAAAGATTCTAGAGCGATCGCTTCTGAGAGGAGAATTTTTATTCAATGTTGGATACCAAATCGGTTTTAGAGGTTTTGCATCCCGTACAAGATCCCGAATTGCAAAAAAGTCTTGTGGAACTAAATATGATTCGTAATGTGACGGTAGATGGGGGTAAAGTTAGTTTTACTCTGGTTCTGACCACCCCTTCTTGTCCTTTGAGAGAGTTCATTGTTGAAGATTGCCAAAAGGCAGTCAAAACTCTTGCTGGAGTAGAAACTGTAGATGTGGAAGTAACTGCAGAAACTCCTCAACAAAAGTCTCTTCCCGATCGCACTTCTGTTCCTGGTATTAAAAATATTATCGCTATTTCTAGCGGTAAAGGAGGAGTGGGTAAAAGTTCGGTAGCAGCTAACGTCGCAGTGGCTTTGGCAGCCCAAGGTTCTCAAGTGGGGTTATTAGATGCGGATATTTATGGCCCTAATGCACCCAATATGTTTGGCTTGTCTGATGCCAAAATTCCCGTCAAACAGGGTAGTAATGGGGAAATACTAGAGCCAGCTTTTAACCATGGCGTCAAGCTGGTTTCAATGGCATTTTTAATCGACCCCGATCAGCCCGTAATCTGGCGCGGGCCGATGCTCAATGGGATTATACGCCAATTTTTGTATCAGGTTGAGTGGGGGGAATTAGATTATTTAATTGTAGATATGCCTCCTGGTACGGGAGATGCCCAATTGACAATGGCCCAAGCTGTACCCATGGCAGGGGCGGTAATTGTAACGACTCCTCAAACGGTATCTTTAATAGACGCTCGTCGCGGTCTAAAAATGTTCCAGCAGTTAGGGGTTAATGTATTGGGGATTGTGGAGAACATGAGCTACTTTATTCCCCCCGATATGCCCGATAAGAGTTACGACTTGTTTGGTTCTGGCGGTGGCGAAAGGACTGCCAAAGAATTGAATATTCCTATGCTTGGTTGCGTTCCGATTGAAATTGCTTTGCGGGAAGGGGGAGATAACGGCACTCCTATCGTAGTCGCCAATCCCGATTCCCCATCGGCTAAAGCCTTAACTGCGATCGCCCAGCAAATTGCTGCTAAGGTTTCTGTTGCTGCCTTTGCCTAAATTTGGGCTGGCTAATTTGAGTAATGGCGCAGATGCGAAACAGTATCCGTACAGGGGCTGTTGAACCTGCGGGGGTATCGAGTCGGGGATAAAATCTTACCGTCCGTAGCTATTGGATACCCCT
>CAYXWE010000949.1:0-1928 GCA_964468145.1 uncultured Pleurocapsa sp. | reverse complement strand
ATAATCGCCACAGTCACATCTAGAATCTGCCAATATCTCTTCAACATGAGCCACAAGACGCGAATCGCCTGGAGCATAAGGACTTTTAGCAATTAAATTGCGATCGCCTACTACACAGTCAACATGTCGCAAACCTACAGAAGTACCTGTTACCTTTGAGTCTTCATTAACCACGCGATCTAAAAATAATTGAGTTGTGGGGGTATCTTCATTAATTCCATCAGCATTCAAATAGGAGCGATGACGCTTAATAATTTGTCTATCGCGATCGTCATCATAAATAAATTTGTATGAAATATATTTACGGCTAGACATTATCAAGCATCCTTTTTAAGCGTCCGTATTTGACCTTTTCACCAATAAACTCCCAAGCACTTACTTGAGTATTAGCCGTTAAATATTCGGCTAAATTTTCGTCAAAAGGCACAGGATAGCTAATAAGAAAGTTTGCCCCGTCCGTTAGCCATAGAGATAATTTGCGAGGTGTCAAGCCAGCTAAACCACAAGGATACTGAACCTTTAACATCAAATTTTGAATAGTGCTTGGCAACAAATCTATGGGATTAATTGATGTGTCTGCATCATTTGTTTGTACAATCGATAAAGCATACATCGGGTATGCTCTACCTAAATCGCTACGATAGCTAGACCAAACCAAAGCCATAATTTAATTAGGGCAAAATTTTGTGAAAACGAGCGTAATCCTCACCGCGATAACCAATACAATAGAGACCAGTAAGATTGGTAGCAGAAGTCCCACAGGTTAAAATTTCTGCTGCAGTTGCACCAACAACAGGTAATTCAGCAGTTTCGGTTCTAGCAGCTTCGTTATCATCGGTAGGATCTGCTTTGGTGAAAAAAGTAAGCTCGTATCGTCTGTGTTTGCGAGGATTTGTTCTGCCTTGACCTCGGCAAGCAATCGCATCTTGGAAATCGCCAACACAACCAGCCCAAGCAGCATTTAACTGCGTTGAAGGTGCATTTTCATTATTAGTAACCGAACGTATTACTTGGAAAACGGTATCATCTCCTAATGCAGTCCTTACCGCATCAGTTTGATAACTTGCAGCACCAGAGTAAACATATTGTTTTCCGCCAGTAGTGGGAACGTGAGAAGTAGCAAAAGTTCCCGCATAAGTTAGACCAAGCTCGTCGGCTAAGTTAGCAAATCTTTCACCAACTAGCTTAATACAAACAACTGTAGCCTCACCAGCATCGAGAATAGCTTTAATAGTAGTAGCAGCAGATAATAAATCGGCGCGATCGCCTACAGGTACACTCATCGAGTTTCCGTTATCGCGAACAAATACTAAACGCCTTAATTTAGCGTTTATTGAATCAGTACAGGGCAAATTATCTTGTATTTCTGCTGTTAATTGCGCTCCTGCTGCATCTAAAATGTCATCAACTACAGTATTAGAAATATCAGGAGGTAAATAACCGCCACCACTAGCAGCAATCACATTACCAATGTCCATCACATAACCAGTATTGTTTGATGGTACAAATTGGAATTTTAAATAATTCTTAGGCATAAAAATATGTATATGAATAAAACCTATACACAGCCTAGCTTTGAGGAAGTTTGATTCTAATATAAATCGGTGGTCAACCCTAGGGTTCACCACCAATTAACTCAAATCCTCATTGTTCGATATCAAATAGTAGTTCTTCAACTCCTAAATAGTCTAATAGTTGGTTATAACAATCAGGATTGACGCAGATCCACCAATAACCATGACGACGAAAACCGATTAAATATTTTTTCTTAATTAGGATATAGCCCACATCAACAGAAATAAAATTGCCACGACACCAATCAACTAAAGACACATATTTTGTGCGGTCTGTATTGAGCAAATGAGGAATAGGACGGGTATTGTTGATTGTATTGTTCTTAAAAGCACTGCCACCAATTTTGATCGATG
>CAYXWE010000948.1:0-1933 GCA_964468145.1 uncultured Pleurocapsa sp. | reverse complement strand
AGGAGCCAATCCCGTAGCATTGAAAAAAGGTTTAGAAAAAACTACTGCGTACCTGGTTCAAGAAATTATTTCTCTAGCTACCCCAGTAGAAGGTAATACTATCGCTCAAGTAGCCACCGTTTCGGCAGGTAACGATGAAGAAGTAGGAAACATCATCGCCGAAGCAATGGAAAAAGCAACTAAAGATGGGGTTATTACGGTAGAAGAATCCAAATCTTTAGCAACCGAGCTTGATGTAGTAGAAGGAATGCAACTCGATCGCGGTTACATTTCTCCTTACTTTGTCACCAATCAAGAAAGACAAATTGTTGAATTTGAAAATCCAGTAATTTTAATTACCGATAAAAAAATTAGTGCGATCGCAGATTTAGTTACCGTACTGGAAAAAGTAGCTCGTGGCGGTCAACCCCTGCTGATAATAGCAGAAGACATCGATGGAGAAGCTTTAGCAACTCTGGTAGTAAATAAAGCTCGTGGTGTTTTAAACGTTGCAGCGATTAAAGCCCCCAGTTTTGGCGATCGCAGAAAGCAAATGTTGCAAGACATTGCTATCCTTACTGGCGGTCAGTTAATCTCTGAAGAAGTAGGCTTGAGCTTAGACGGTGTTTCCTTAGAGATGCTCGGTACTGCTGGAAGAGTAACTATCGATAAAGAAAACACCACTATCGTCTCTGGTGCTGGTAAAAGCGATGAAATCGGCAAACGAGTAGAACAACTTCGCAAACAGCTAGCAGAAACCGATTCTGAATACGACTCTGAAAAACTACAAGAGCGAATTGCTAAACTTGCTGGTGGGGTAGCAGTAATTAAAGTAGGTGCAGCCACTGAAACAGAACTAAAAGATCGCAAACTTCGCATCGAAGACGCACTGAATGCCACCAAAGCAGCAGTAGACGAAGGTATCGTTCCTGGTGGTGGTACGACTTTGATTTATTTAGGCAAAAAAGTTTTAGAATTCAAAGCTCAACTTAGCGACGACGAAGAAAAAGTTGCTGCGGATATCTTTGCTAAAGCCCTAGAAGTTCCCCTACGTCAGATTGCTGATAATGCAGGTGTGGAAGGGACTGTTATTGTGGAAAAAGTTAAAGAGACTGATTTTAACTCTGGTTATAACGCTCTAACTAACGAATTCCAAGACATGATTGCTGCTGGGATTGTAGACCCTGCCAAAGTAGTACGCTCTGCGGTACAAAATGCAGCTTCTATTGCAGGAATGGTTTTAACCACTGAAGCCTTGGTAGTAGAAAAACCCGAACCCGAACCCGAAATGCCTGCTGGTGGTGGCGGTATGGATCCCATGGGTGGCATGGGCGGTATGGGCGGTATGGGCGGTATGGGCATGATGTAAGATCGCTCTCCCATATAGCTAATATCTAAGGGCGGGTAATACTCGCCCTTATTTAATGGAATTGCTACTTTGAGTTTATAGTTATAAGATAAAATGAAGCAAATGAGTGGTTTAAAAAAGCAGGCTATTAATAATAATAATAACCTGCTACTATCGAGACTGAAACTTAAAACTCAAAAATAGTACGAATTGTACCAACATAAATCGTGTCATTATCGCTGTTATTTTCGGGATTGATTACCACAAAAAACCCAGGATTAATTGCAACATGGTCGTTGATTTGATAGCGATACTGCGCTTCAATGTGCCAAGCACTATCGGAGTCTTCTTCTCCACCATCATTGCTACTAACTTTGGGTGGTTGTCCGAAGATAATACCTCCTAAACTCCCCTCAGCCAAGAGATCGGGAAATGCTAAAGTTACTGCCCAGTTAAAGATAGTTGCATCATCCCCGTCATTGACCGCAATGCCCTCATTATCTCCATCTGCTACAGCATGAGCCAAAGTCAAACCGCCCCAGGCAGAAATACTTAAGCGATCGCCAAGTTCGTATTTTCCTTGCAAACCAAAGTGATCCGCAGAGG
>CAYXWE010000947.1:0-1938 GCA_964468145.1 uncultured Pleurocapsa sp. | reverse complement strand
TGGAAGCTTGGCGCGATCGCAGTGGCAACCCAGATGCCAAAGTTATTCTGATGGCGCACAGTATGGGAGGTTTGATTTCTCGCTATCACCTAGAAGTATTAGGGGGATGGCAAGACTGCAAAGCTTTGTTTACCTTTGGTACTCCCTATCGCGGATCGGTTAATGCGGTTAATTCCCTTGCTAACGGATTGAAAAAAGCCTTTGTAGATCTGAGTGATGTAATGCGATCGCTCCCTTCAGTGTATCAGCTATTACCCATCTATTCCATGCTTCAGGTAGGAAATGAAAGTAAGCGTATTGCTGAAGTAGCCAACCTACCTCACATTAGACAAGATTGGGCGCAAGATGCCTTAGCTTTCCATCGCGAAATTGAATCAGCAGTAAAAACCAATAGCAAAGAAGACAAATATCGCGAACAGTTTGCTACTGTGCCTTTTGTGGGAGTTCAGCAACCTACCTTACAATCAGCCTCTTTTAACAATGGCGTAGTCGAAGTCAGTCGCGACTTGCCCAAAATAATGCAGAGAAAAGACAAAGAATTAGACCATCTAGCCGATGGTGACGGCACTGTTCCTCAAATATCTGCGTTTCCCATCGAATTTACCGATCAGGATATCATGGGAATTGTCAGCTTTGTTGCGGAAAAACACGGTGCGTTGCAAAACCAAAAAGATATCATGCTGTCGTTGCTGAAGAAATTACAGTTAGCTGAGACTTCAGGCGGTATAGAAGATATTAAAGGTCGAGGAGATAAAGAGGCGCGATCGATTCAAGCCACTACAGGAATTAGCTTAGATCTCGAAGATTCTTATTACAAGGGTGAAGCAATAACAATAGAAGCACAAGTCTATGGCGACTCTGATTTTGACCAACTTACAGCAACCATCAAGTGCTTATCTGACGATACTAAAGCACCGCAAGACATTGATTTTGAAGCGAGTGGCAAAAGATTTGTCATTAAACCAGAAAAATTAGAACTCGATTCGGGACTCTATCAAATAGTAGTGCAGAGCGATCGCAGTGGAGACAATACTCCTAGTCCAGTCCACGATCTCTTCGCAGTAACATAAACATTTTTTCAATCTGCATTAGCAATTTAGTCCATTGCCAACAATGATTTTTGAGGTCTGATAAATGAAAGAACTACAGTTTCCCGATTGGTACGATTTTGAGACAGAAGTTTGTCATGATGTTTGCGATGTCGAAGATAAAGAACTTGATTCCGATCTAGATGCGAAGTCTTTTGCTGGCTTAATTAAAAATACACCTGGTTGCACTACTAAAGCCTGTAACGCGCTTTCTCAGCAGCTAATCCATCAGATGAACATTATGTTTCCTGATGTTTTAGTTAGTTACGACAATCTCAACGTGAATCTCAAAGGGGCAGCATTTCCCTATCTCCAAGCACCTGCCAAAGCAGCCTTAGCTAGAGCCATTCAAGAGCGAGGTAGAACGATGACTATCAATTCTGGATATCGTACTATTGCCCAACAATTATTGCTGTTTAATTGGGGTCGGAGTTGCGGTTACAACGTAGTAGCAAGACCAGGTAGAAGTAACCATCAAAGCGGACTAGCGATTGACATTGACGATTATGCAGGTTGGCGACCCTTTTTGCAGAGACAGAAATGGAGATGGTATGGCGCAAATGACGCAGTTCATTTTGATTATGTCGGTGCGGGTGCGGTAGATATTCGTCCTCAAACTATGAAAGCATTTCAGCAACTTTGGAATAACAACAATCCAGTCGCAACAATTACAGTGGATGGAATTTGGGGAACTAATACCGAAAGAAGTCTCAATAATTCTCCTGCTTATGGATTCGCTAAAGCCCCTTGGGACGAACAACCCAGACTGCTAAAGTTAACTACTCCCATGCTGGAAGGCTCGGATATTTTTAAACTTCAACAAACTTTGAAAGATAAAGGTTTTGCGATT
>CAYXWE010000946.1:0-1938 GCA_964468145.1 uncultured Pleurocapsa sp. | reverse complement strand
TCGGTTCTGCTGTCGAACCCAAACCATGTAAGGCAAAGCATTGTTCTTCCCACCAACCAACGCATACTTGAGGTTCTAATTCTCCTGGTAACGGGTTTTGAATGCGTTTGATTACTGTTTCGCTATCTGGGTTAGCTGCGATGATATCGCCTAGAATATACAATACTTCTACCTTTACGTGCTGGCGTTTAATATCTGCCAACGCTGCTTCGTAAGCTGCGATATTTCCTTCAATTCCGCTTAATATTGCCCACATAAATCTACGTTTTAGGAATGGTAATTATTATATCTATAATTACATGGAGCTTAGTCACGATTGCCAGATAAAATAAAATCAGAAAAAACTCGCTCTTTAGCTGAATTTATGTCAGAAATGCAGTACAAACATGGCATTTCAAGTTAAAACGGCAAATTTATGACGTTACCCTCTAATATTAATGCATTAATTGAACGACTTAATCATGAGCTTGAAAATCTCGAACTTGAATTATCTCAATCTGTAGAACTAATTAGATTTAGAATTAATTTGTTCCCAGAAAATCTAATTTTGATTCAACTTTTTGCTACTCTTAACAACTATATTATGTTTGTAGAAAATACCAGAAGAAAAATTTACGAAATTGAACAATATCTTGGCAAGGAAGACTTGCCAGATAATGAATTGCAAGAAGCAGGAGAAGATTTATCAGAACAATTGGGTAGAGTATTAGAGGCTAAAATAATCGTAAACAATATTAAAAAACGTTTGGAAAGTTAGCCATGAAAGTCGATCGCTTGAATGAATCAGAATTACAAGAAATATTAGCAATTGCTAAAGAAGGAGAAAGTAAACTCAAAGAAATGAGCGATCAGGCTACAATCTTGTCTGAAAAGTGGAGAGTTAAAACATCGAAACCGAAGAATAGTAATTCGGAAAATGATTGAGCGATCGCCTGAAATTTGTAAAGCAGTTGAAAAAAGCGATAAGCATAGGACATGGTTTCGCTACGCAGGTATTAAAATATGTACGGTAAAATCAAACACCGTAGTAGAGAATTATTTTCAAATTCTTTCTTTAAATTTTATTGTATTTAATTACCAACTTTCTTCGCTATAATCATCTTCTATAGCACCGTGCCAGTGTTCGGGATGAACTTCTTCATAGTAAGAACTACTATTACTGTATTTATAATTTTTAGATTTACTTCTCCAACCTCTTGCTTTTAAAATACCTATGTACTCTTTATTTATTCCATTTAGTACTGTTTGAGAAATAGGCTTGTCTAACCTATCAATCAGTTTCCTTCTTTCTTCAATAAGGTCTAATAATTCCCAACTAGATTCATAATTTTTAAAATATTTATTTAAAGATTTTTTTCTTTCTTCTTTTTGTTCCTCAGAGCAACCTTCTGCAAAACCTTCTACGAAACCTTATACAAAAGCCATTGCTATATCTACAATAAAAAACATATCTATTTCTCAGATCTACTTTTTACTTTTTACTTTTTACTTTTGGTTTCATTATTTGTGTGTGATTAGACACACAGTTCGTTCGTATGATGAAACAATATTGGTGCTACTCGTAAAGCAAAGAGTGCCAAACGTACAGCAACAATGAAAAAGCATAAGAAGAAAAGAGTCCGCGATCGCAGCTTAGGCTATTGGAAAAGAGATATAGTTAAATTAGAAATAGAGGTAACAGGATATTATCAGTAATAATATATGCTGTCTATTGATAGATTTACAGATATCAAAACCAAACAAATTACCTCTCGCATACATGAGTCGGATCGTCCGCTTTTTCGGCAAATTCCAAGCCTCTAGCCAAACGCCAAGCAAAAATCGGCGGTAAACCAGCATCTATGATGGCAGCGCAGGTTGTTTGATAGTCATACTCCACTTCTCGCAAGTTTACTGCTTCTGTCTCCGTATCATAAATAACATAGGTAGCATTGGGAC
>CAYXWE010000945.1:0-1940 GCA_964468145.1 uncultured Pleurocapsa sp. | reverse complement strand
ATTTTCTAACTCTGCTGTTGACTTGTCAGGATTAGGCTGGGTATCGATGGTTTCTGTTCTCGATTCTGATACTTCCTCTACTAATTCGTAGCGATCGTCTACCGTATCGTCATAAATGCTAGTATTTGCCCCCGAATCAGAGTTTAATAATAAATCTAACAAGCGATCGATCTGCTGAAGATTTGATGAGGAGTTGTCAGAAGAATCATTCATAGCTTTTGCCACCATTTTGATATTTTAGGCAATG
Organism: uncultured Pleurocapsa sp.; assembly: GCA_964468145.1. Taxonomy (GTDB): domain Bacteria; phylum Cyanobacteriota; class Cyanobacteriia; order Cyanobacteriales; family Xenococcaceae; genus Waterburya. The sequence continues at coordinate 1,693 of CAYXWE010000945.1, read as the reverse complement.
GCGTTATTTTACAAAAATTATACTTATATCAAATATTTAGATTGTTTTAGGAGTTATTTCGGAAATTTCTATAGTATTGCGACCTTTTTCCCAACTTAAGTCTAAGTTTTGCTCTGCTCGCTTAAGAATACTGCGACTGTCAACCGTGTCAGTAGGATCGACAATTACACCGCCAATATTTATCTCGATTGGTAGTGTTGTTCCGTCCGCTTTCTGTAAAGGATACTCAATAATTTTATCTCGCAAATGAGTAGCATAATCTGCGATTTCTGTACCTGTTAGACCCAAAGTTAGATTGATAAAACGCTTGCGATCTGTAATACCCAGAATGCTATGGGGGATAATTATCTTTTTAAATCGAGTTGAGATCGCTTTATAAACAGCATTGGCACTACCCAAATCGGCAAAGTCGAGTTGAGACTTCTGCGGTTTGACAGTCGCCAATATAGCTATTAAAGATGAATAGCGAGGATTACTACCTTGGGTTTGCATTTGCTGCAAAAAATACTCGGTCATCTCCACTGTAGCTTCTTTAGTCAGTAATCCCGTAACTGTATCTGCTAAGTTGAACGCCTGTAATAGTTCTTGAAACCCATCTTGTTTTGCCAGGCTTTCTTGCTGCACCTTTTGATAACTACGGTCTTGAGAGCTTATTTGAGCTTCTAATCTAGCAATTTTCTTTTGCTGGGTGGATTTTTGCCACTTTTGCTTAAGAATAGTCGGCAATGATAACAGTAGACTAGTAATAATGCCGATGCCTAGAGTTACAATCAAAACAATCGCTAAAGACTGTTCAAATTCCCAGCTACCAAAAATAATCGCCACTGTCCCTGCATTTTGGAAAGCAAATAGCACAGCCAAGATTGCCATGATTAAACCAGCAATTACCAAAAAAACCATAAATTTAATCTACGCTTTGAGTGTATTTTTCTCGATTGATTTTTTTATTTTATTAGACAAGGGAAAGACAGAAAATAAAGCAGCAGAAGATGAAAATTAATTAGGGTTCTAGATCGAAAATCCAATCGATAGAAATCAGGATATAATTTGTTACTGAAGCCTTAAGGAAACTTAAAATAGATGAGTAGTAACCCCGTAACCGATGCCTTTTTCTTTGGTAGAGCTTTGGCAGAGGTAATAAGCGAAAAGCTTGAAGAATCTTTTACCAACGCCATGAGCGATTTGGGAAAATTTGATGCCGAACAAAGAGAGAATCTCAGAAAATTGGTTGAAGAAGTAGAACTACGCGCAGCAAGAGCAGCAGGAAATACCACTACTACTTATCCTAGTGCCTCCACTACTCCTACCACTCCTGTCAATAGCATCGATATAGATATCAATACTACCAACTCTGACGATTTGCAGGCGATGTTAGATCGACTAAGAGCAGAAATAGCTACTTTGCGCTCGGAACTAAAACAATATCGCGACTGATATAAATATAAATATCGATAAAGCAGATTTGTACTAATACGGTCTGCTTGGCGATTCCAGACGCGATCGGGCAAAGCGATCTTGCGAGAATGCTATCCATGAAGATGTGCGGAGATATCCTACTCTAATTCTAGAGAATTAGTAAAACTTTAGTTTCACACAACAGTTTTTGCCCATAAGTCGCTAATATTTAAATTAGTTAAAATTACTTAACCAGATAATATTACTCTTTAATTTTTGTTTATAGATCTCTGTGTCT
>CAYXWE010000944.1:0-1940 GCA_964468145.1 uncultured Pleurocapsa sp. | reverse complement strand
ATTATTGCTAGGTTCATAATTTAATTTTAGACTTCGGGCTGGCGCAAAATGTTTTTTTTAAATCTATCTCTGATGAGATGAATATTTTAGCCTTTAGAGATTAATTTAATAAAATCAACGAACTTAGCTATTTGAATCAATAATGGAAATTATACTAGCTCTTTGTTTGGGTATTACCCTTAGTGCTGCCTGTGGTTTTCGGGTGTTTTTGCCACCTTTGGTGATGAGTTTGGGGGCTACTTACGGTCATATACCCCTATCATCGGGGTTTGAGTGGGTAGGTACGACAGAAGCTACGATCGCACTAGCTATTGCTACAGTAATAGAAATTGCTGCTTACTATATTCCCTTCGTCGATAATATTTTAGATACGGTTCAAGTACCAGTTGCGGTAGGTATTGGTACGGTGATGACTGCTGCTACCCTCGGACACACAGATCCCGTACTACAATGGACATTAGCTGCTATCGCAGGTGGTGGGACTGCTGGTATTACAGGAACATTGGCTAGTTTGACTCGATTGGCTTCTACAGGAATTACAGGAGGATTGGGTAATTTTATTGTCGCCACCATTGAAGCAGTCGGTTCGATTTCTCTTTCTATTTTGGGTATCACCTTTCCTCTTTGGACTGCGGGAATTATCTCGATTGTTTTGATTGTTGCAGTAATTAGAATTATCTCTAACCCCCCCGCAATTTTAAACAAGAAAAGTCAGCCCGAAAGTTGATTTTTCCCGATTATGTTGCTTGCTTGATGGATAAACCAATCCGTTTTAGTTTTTCATTAACTTCTAATACCCTAACTTTTACTACTTCTCCCACCTTGACGACTTCGTTGGGATCGCTGACAAAGCGATCGCATAATTGGGAAATATGTACTAAACCATCTTGATGTACCCCGACATCGACAAATGCACCGAAGTTAACCACATTAGTTACTATACCTTCTAAAATCATTCCTTCTGTTAAATCGCCGATCTCGGCAATACCCTCTTTAAAGGTGGCATATTGAAATTCTTCTCTAGGATCTCTGCCTGGTTTTTCTAATTCGGCGATCGCATCTTGTAAAGTAGGTAAACCGACATCTTCGGTGACAAACTGTTGTAAATCGAGGTTTTTTAATTCATTGCCAACAGTAGTAATTTTGTTTAAAGGTACGTTGAGACTTTTGGCTATTTGTTCGATTGCAGGATAACTTTCTGGATGTACCGCAGTATTATCGAGGGGATTTTCGCCATCGCGTATTCGCAAAAACCCTGCTGCTTGTTCGTAAGTTTTCTTTCCTAACTTAGCAACCTTGAGTAATTCTTTTCTATTTTTGAATGCTCCTTTTTCATTGCGATAAGCCACAATATTATTAGCAATGGCGGGCGATATTCCCGATACAAATGTGAGTAATTCTTTAGAAGCCATATTAAGCTCCACCCCTACATAGTTAACACAACTTTCTACGCTTTCCTCTAACTTTTGTTTGAGTAATTTTTGATCTACGTCGTGCTGATATTGACCCACACCAATGGATTTAGGATCTATTTTTACTAACTCTGCCAGAGGATCTTGCAGTCTTCTACCAATACTAATCGCACCTCGTACCGTAATATCTAGATCGGGAAATTCTTCGCGGGCAACATCGCTAGCAGAATAGATTGATGCGCCAGATTCATTAACCATAACCTTAATCGGTTTTTCCCGAATCTGCTTTAAAACTTCGCCCACAAATCGATCTGTTTCGCGAGAAGCCGTACCGTTGCCGATCGCAATTAATTGAATATTATAGTTCGTAATAAAATCTTTAACTATTTGTTCTGCTTGTTTTCTTTTTCCTTCTCCCGAATGGGGAAAAATCGCCTGGTATTTGAGATACTTACCCGTATCCGATAGTACCGCTACTTTACACCCAGTACGAAAACCAGGATCGATCGCTAGAGTTGGTTTCATTCC
>CAYXWE010000943.1:0-1944 GCA_964468145.1 uncultured Pleurocapsa sp. | reverse complement strand
CACCCCAAAAGAGGTACTTTAGTCTAGTAGGTTTAATTAGGCGGGGGTGGTGAAAATTAGACGCTTAAAAAAGTAACTCAAATTGACTAATTTCGGACAAAAGCCGATTTTAGGCTAGTAAAGCAAAATACGCCTAATTAGCTACTGGTTCATTTGTATTATTAATTAAGGAAAGATTACGTCCCAAAGTGGATACTAAACCGCTCAATTTGTCAAGTCCTAGGCTTGTAATAAGGAATAGCTAAGGAAAAAGTCTTTTCTTAAAGTTCCGTAATCGCTGAAAGCATTAGTATATATAAAGATTTAATAAAAATGATTGTCGCTATCTTAGGAACAGGGGTTTGGGGTTCTGCACTGGGAAAAATCGCCCAAAGTAATCACCATGATGTTCGTTTTTGGTCCCATCGAGGTAAAACCAGTTTAGAAGCTGTCGTTAAAGACGCGGCAATGATTTTGTCTGCGGTTTCGATGAAAGGAGTACTGCCGACTATTGCTAAATTAAGAAAGCTCAATTTACCTGCAGATAAAATTATCGTTACTGCGACCAAAGGGCTAGATCCTGAAACTACTCGCACACCTTCGCAAATCTGGCAAGCTGCCTTTCCTAATAACCCTGTTGTGGTTTTATCTGGCCCTAATCTGTCCAAAGAAATTGCTCAGGGCTTACCCGCAGCAACGGTACTGGCTAGCAAAGATATACTTTCGGCAGAAAAGATACAGGAAATATTTGCCTCCGATACTTTCCGCGTCTATGTTAATCAAGACCCTATTGGTACAGAATTGGGAGGAACGATTAAAAATGTAATTGCGATCGCCTCTGGGGTATGCGACGGTATGAATTTGGGTACAAATGCCAAAGCAGCTTTGCTCACTCGCGCTTTACCCGAAATGATTCGGATCGGTACTTATTTGGGCGCATCGGGGGAAACTTTTTTTGGTTTATCGGGTATGGGAGACTTAATTGCAACTTGCGACAGTCCTCTATCTCGCAATTATCAGGTAGGCTATGGACTAGCTCATGGTAAAACTCTCGAACAGATTTTGGCAGATCTTGAAGGTACGGCAGAAGGAATTAATACTACAAAAGTACTAGTTAAGATTGCCGATCTCGAAGCGATCGCCGTTCCAATTGCCCGACAGGTACATAGATTACTACGGGCAAAAATAACCCCACAGGAAGCGATTCAGGCTTTAATGGAGCGAGATTTAAAACCTGAATTCTGCGACTTGGACTTTGAGATAACCAATGATTAATTTGGGCTAGGCGATTAGTTGAGTTGATATAGAGTCAGCACAAGGTAAATTTTCCATCAGAAACTTACTAGCCGAATCTTTATCCAAAGGTTTGGCATAAAAATACCCTTGAGCAGATTCGCAATTCCATTGTTTTAGTTGCTGAGTCTGCTGCATTGTCTCTACCCCTTCTGCAACTATATCGAAGCCAAGATTGTGAGCTAAGTCTATAGTTGCTTTAACGATCTTTGAAGCCTGATTTTCTTCGTTGAGGCGACTAGCAAAAGAACGGTCTATTTTAAGGGTGTCTACGGGAAAGCGATCTAAATAGCTCAAAGAGGAATATCCAGTACCAAAATCATCGATCGCTAGCTGGATTTGTCGCGCCTTGAGTTGACTAAATACGTCCTCGGCAATTTCCGCATTATTCATTAATAGAGTTTCAGTTATTTCGAGCTTGAGATGCTTAATATCAATCTTAGTTTCTGCAATGATTCGATCTAATTGTTCGATAAAGTCTTCTTGTTCAAACTGCTTGCCCGAAATGTTGACGCTGACGGTAAAATTCGCTTGTCGATCGCTTAACAAGTCTTGCCAGATAAGGATTTGCTGACAGGCTTTTTTAAGAATCCACATTCCCAGAGGCAAAATAAGATTCGTTTGTTCGGCAATAGCAATAAATTTGGCTGGAGAAATAAATCCTTTTTGGGG
>CAYXWE010000942.1:0-1947 GCA_964468145.1 uncultured Pleurocapsa sp. | reverse complement strand
ATTATTGCTGCTTTGGGAGAATTAGGCGGACCAAAGGGATTCGATCTTTTAGTCGAGGCTTTAAATTCGGATAATAACTTGTTGCAAACCGCAGCTATTGGGGCGTTAGGGGAGTTAGGAGACGACCGCGCTGTATCTTTATTAATTCCCTTTGCAGAGAGTGAGGATTGGCAAATACGCTATCGTTTGGTACAAGCTTTGGGTAGATTGGGGGGTGCAGAAGCTCAAACCACTATACAAAAATTGACTCAAGATGAGATGGAGCAAGTGGCTAAAGAGGCGAGTAATAATTTGAGTTAACGCAGTTTCGGCGTTGGTAATTAAAGGTATGAAATTTTAAATGATAGGGTTCGTTGTCTTTTGTCTTTCGTGTTTTAAATAAATTTTTTTTCATACCTCGATTTACCAATCGCACAACTTCTAATCTAAGGTTATATACTGGGGGAACTCAATTGAATTCAAGTCATGTTGAGATTTTTATTTTCTCTCCTTTACTCTAAACCTCGTCTACATAGAAAATTGGAGTTTTCAATTTCTTTCCTTATCCCTTATCCTTCTCTTGGTCAGCGTTCCCTAGGTCGGGTTTCCCAACCGGGGTCTGACCGCTTATCCTTTATCCCTTATGCGAAGCGGTATTTTTCAGGAAAAACAGTCTTCTCAAAACTACAGATTTCAAACTGGACGCGGTTTAGTTTGTGTTTGGGGTTAATACTAACTCCTGCTTCTATGGTGTCGGCTGAAACTAATGTTACGGTTTTAGTGGCTCAAGCAACGCAGATATCCCCTATCGAACTGGAAGACCTTTTAGTTCGAGGTCAAAAATTAGTAGAAAGCAAAGCATACAAAGAAGCTTTAGCGGTTTATCAACAAGCATCTAGGATGGATGAAGGTAACTCTAAAATTTTTTCTAGCATTGGCTATCTACAAGCGACTCTAGGCAATTATAACGATGCGATTCAAGCTTATCAAAGAGCGATTTCTTTAGAACCAGATAACCCAGAGTTTTATTATGCTTTGGGTTATAGTTTTGGTAATGAAGGTGATAACAAACAAGCAATTGAAGCTTATGAAATGGCGATTAGCCTCGCCCCAGAAAAGGTAGCTAATTATTTAGGATTGGGAGTAGTTTTGTTGCGGGACGAACAATATTCTCGCGCCATTGATAATTACTATCGGATTAATAGCATCGAGCCTGGTAATAAACAAGCTCGAAGTATTATGATAAGGGCTTTGATAGAGCAAGAATCTTATCTCGAAGCAATTGAATTTTTAGAAAAAGCAATTCTTGATGACCCTAATAACAGTCAACTACAACTACAACTAGCAAATCTTTATTTTCGCCAGCAAGATATAACTCAAGGCTTGGACGCACTCAAAAAAGCGCAAAAAATCGATCCAGAGAATGAATTAATTTATTTTCAAATTGCTAAAATAATTCAATCTCAAGGCGATGAAGAAGGAGCTTTAAAAATATATAACCAAGCAGTAAGAGTAGAACCAAGCTTTGCCGAAGCTCAAGTGGAAATTGGCAACATTTTACTAGCAAAAAAAGAATATGTTCAAGCAATTATAGCCTATAAACGTTTGATTGAAATCAATCCAGAAAACCCCGTTGCTTACCACAATTTAGGTGTTGCTTTGCAAAAAAGAGGTCGCCAAGAAGAAGCAATTACTGAATGGAAAAAAGCGATCGATTTATATCAAGAACGAGGTGAAGATAGCGAAGCAGAAAAGTTAAATACCTTTTTAGAGGAATTACAAAACGAAAGCAGTTAAGTTAGATTTAAAGTTCATTGAACATTGAACCCGATTGGTTTCAAGCATCTCCCTTTAGGGATAAAAAATATGGCGCGAGTATTTATAGCCTACTTCCATACAGTTTGACTACGTCCTCGAAGGAGGATAAATGTTAAATGAAATAATAAAAATATTATGTCTTTCTTTGAG
>CAYXWE010000941.1:0-1954 GCA_964468145.1 uncultured Pleurocapsa sp. | reverse complement strand
TGAAACTATCGGCAATGGTAGTAGTAGTTTCGGTTGCGTAATTGTAATAGCCGATGTCTGTATCTTCCGCACTTAGATGTTGTTCAAAAACCACATTACCCAAAGCAGAAATATCTGCATTGTTTTCATTATTAGCGTTGGTAGCAATTTCTGAGTTTTCGCCTAGATAGTCGTGATAGTAAAGATCGGTATCGTTTTCGCCATATTGGTGTTCCCAAACAATGTCTCCATATTCAGAAACCAAAGGATTGCGATCGTCTTTTTCATTATCGGTAATTTGGTTAGTGGTTATATCTAGGGATGGTTGATTGTTATCACCTTCAATTAAAATATCCCAAGACAAATATTCACCAACTTCTCCTGAAGCATCATAAACTTGAGCCGAAAAAGTATATTCGCCACCAACTCCGCCAGCAAATTCTTCGGGAGTAAACACCATATTATTAGTGCTAGCCCAGACATCTGAATCTTCCCATTGAGTAAATTCGGTGCTATCTGGCAATTCAATTAAATTTCCTTCAGAATCCCACATCCAATAGTCTATATATTGAATATCTTGCCAACCGTCAGGATCGCTAGCATAAATTTGCCCAATTTCTAGATTTTCACCCGCAGCAAGTTGAGTAGGAAATTCATAAATCAACAAACTATCTGGTGCAAAGTTATTGACGAGATCTATATTCCAACTAAAAACATCGCTAGCTAAACCCGCACCATCGTAGGCTTGAACCTTAAAAGTATAAAAGCTACTGTCATTGGTGGCGAACTCTTCTATATCTGAAGCAGAAAAAGAAATATCACTAACGTTTGCCCATAAAGGATTTTCATCCCAAGGAGTAAACTGGGTAGAACTTAATTCCAAAGAATTTTGAGCGTCATCTTCTAGCCAAAATTCAACTCTTTGTAAATCGTTTGAACCATTAAGATCGCGAACCCAAATATCACTAATAGTTAAATCCGAGCCGATTTGTACTTGTTCGGGAATCGAATAGATTAAAACATCGTCAGGTGCTTGCAGAATATTGCTGACAGTATTATCGTCGAGAGAAAAAGACAAGCTATCAATCCAAGAGATTTTCAATCCTGTTTCTCGAATTTCAGCAATGTTTAAATCTAAATAACCACCATCTTAATCATTGCCGATTCCCCAAGGATTAAACAGCCTATAAGTATCAGTATCTTCTTGGTAACCCAAAACACCATAAGCATGGTTTGAACCATCTGCTTTTTTCTTACCTGGAGCTACCATTGATAAGATAGTTGGTCGATCTGCGGTTAAGTGAAAATGTATTTCGCTGTCAGATAAATCAGTAAGATTTTCCCAGTTATTTTCTGCCCCTGTAAGATCGCTTAAAGCACCTTGAGAAAAGCCACTTTCAATAGTTTGATAAGAATTTACTCCTGGATAGTAATTTGATGCACCTTGCAAATCTTCAATGGAATTAAGATAAGCATAGCCTTTTTCAATTAAGCCAACCCAGCCTTCATACTGAGCATCTGCATAGATATACCTTTCAAATGGATAGTGATAATTTCCATCGATAGAATAAACATTATTTTGAAATGGAAGTTGATTATCAATAACAAAAGTATTACCTAAACCACCGAGATGAGAAATAGTGTAAGTATTAGGTTGACTTGAATCAGAATTAACTTGAATAATTGAGGATATGGTTTCAGGACTGTGTTCGGCAACTTCTGCCAATGCAGCCATTAAATAGCAATCTCCCAACTGGCCTTGATAGACATCGGTATAACTGACTCCATCGGCAAATAAATCACCTGTAAACTCATGCCAGACAAAGGAATTGTCCCAGTCACTAATGTTGTAATTTTCAGTATCGTAATTTTCAAAAGGAGGTAAAGGATCGAAAGTAGGATTAGTTACGCCAAATCTGTTGTCTCCTACCAATGAACCTCCTGCAACATTTACTGGGGGAGTAGCGGGTTCAAA
>CAYXWE010000940.1:0-1955 GCA_964468145.1 uncultured Pleurocapsa sp. | reverse complement strand
CTACCCCAAAACCTTTACCGTATTCTCCTGCCCGTGCTGCCTCAACCGCTGCGTTTAGAGCCAGCATATTAGTTTGGTTTGCCAAATCCCCCACTAGTTCGGATACCCCTGCAATTTGCTCTGTCTGTTCGCTCAGATTGATAATTTGTTCGGCAATTTCTCTAACCCTTTCTTTGAGACTTTCCATCCCCTCGCGAGTTTGTTCAACTGTTTCTGCTCCTGTTTCTGCTAGAGATAGGGCAGTACTGGCACTTTTTGCCGATTCTTCTGCCTGAATTGCCGATCGCCTAGAGGTTTCCCCCAACAAATCCACTGTAGAAGTAGTTTGACTAACAGATCCCGATTGTTCGTTGGCTACTTGCTCTTGACGTTCTACCTTAGAAGTAATATCGGTAGTAGATTTGGCAATATTATCGCTAAATTCGCTAAGAGTAGAAGCAATACGGCGTGAACCAGCGATAATTGCCACAACAATGAATAAACTAATGAAAGTTACCGATAATTCAATAATTTTAAATTGTCTGACATCGTTTTCAAAAGCTGTTTCTGCTGCTCCTACTGCGATGTTAGTCAATTCAAACAATTGTTCGCTTTCTTGGGTTAAAATTCTTCGATTGCTATCGTTAGGATTAGCTCTTACTTGCTGCATAATGCCTTGAACTTTATTCCACTGTTCTTGTGCTGACTGCATGGCTGAAATATAAGCCTCATCCTTAGACTGCTCTAACCCTAGTTCTTCGTTACCTTCGATCAAATCTTGGATCAGAGCGTCTAATTTGCTAATCAATTCCTGGTTAGGAAGATCTGCTAGTTCCAGCTTTACTGCCCTTTGCGTACCCCCCCGAACTACCCCAGATTGGTTGATTCTTTTGGCAGCAGCATCTTGCGATTGCAGCAAAATCAACCCTGTATTGATTGAAATAATACTTCCAATCGCGATCGCACCTGCGGTTAACTGAGTTCCGATTTTCATAATAAGTTTACCTGTATATTTAATTATTTAATTTTATTTAGGCTGCAAGCTCTACTACCATTGCTCCCTGTGCCAAAAGCTTTGCTAGATCGATTACTTTTAATGGTTGTTCTAAATAATTCACCATCCCTTTGAGATAGGCTGTAGTTTTTGAGTCGGTAGCCACAGGAACGGGCTGTACTTCTTCGGGACGAAAATCCACCACATCATATACTTCTTCCACCACAATGCCAGCAGTTATATCATCAACTTCAATGACTACTGCTTTGTTTTGTGAGCGATCGCCTCTAGCCAAATTTAAGGGTTGGCGAATATCAACTAGGGTTAAGATTTCTCCCCTCAAATTCATGTTGCCAATAATATGAGGAGGACAACAGGGAATAGTAGTAATCCGTTTTATATTGGTAAATTCTCTAACCAGACTTAGATCTAAACCGAAATAAGAATCATTAATACTAACCACTGCAATAGAAATTAACTCTACTAGTTCTCTATCGTCTGTTGCTTCTTTAAGATTGGCAGCGCGACTGGCTAAAATTTCTTTCTGACGAGCAGTAGCTGCGGGAAAGTATAAATCGTAAAAATCTGCCCTTGATTCGGTGTTTGATAAATTTGATTCCCAATCCCCTGCATCTGGATCGGCTAATGCTTCTAGAACCTGGGGATGGCGTACCAAATTATCTACATCGAGCAAGATAATCATCTCGTCGTCGAGGTTAATCACTCCTTGGATAAAAGCCCCATCTATATTGCATTCTCGTCCGTAGTCTAGATTATCTTGAATATAGCGAGCATCAATATCCACGACGGTTTCCACTTGATGAACGATTACCCCTACCTGCAATCCAGGCAATTCCACTACAATTACACTATCGGTCATACGACATTGGTCGAATTTGTGTCCAAAACGCAAATCGAGGTGCATGACTGGCACGTACAAGTTATGCAGATTGAGCAAGCCCAAAATATCTGGAGGTGTTTC
>CAYXWE010000939.1:0-1956 GCA_964468145.1 uncultured Pleurocapsa sp. | reverse complement strand
ATTACATAAGTCTTTCATCGTCATCCGTAGTCGCCTGACCTACAATCGAATTTCATACGCCTCCCGCCGAACGTTAAACAATCGCCAAGCTTCCGAGATCTTTCGCCTGGTTTTGGTTAATATAACCATAAGGCGTCAGAGGAATTGTATGAACGGCCTGATACAACAGTCATTACTCGATCCATCTTTGGGGCTAGCGCCTGAGGACTATGGCTTACTGACAGACCTGTACCAGCTCACGATGTCGGCCTGCTATGCCGGTGAGGGGCTAGACCAGCGCACTGCAAGTTTTGAACTGTTTGCCAGACGTTTACCAGATAATTTTGGGTATTTAATTGCTATGGGTTTGGCTCAAGGGATTGAGTATTTGTCAGAGTTGAGCTTTAATACAGAGCAAATAGCAGCCTTGCAGAATACAGGGATCTTTAATAATGCTCCTCCAGAATTTTGGCAGTTATTAGAGTCGGGAGTCTTTACGGGAGATGTGTGGGCAGTACCAGAAGGGACGGCAATTTTTCCCCAAGAGCCAATCTTAAGAATCGAAGCACCACTATGGCAGGCACAGTTAGTAGAAACCTATTTACTCAATACCATTAACTATCAAACCTTAATTGCGACTAAAGCAGCCAGAATCAGAGATGTGGCGGGAGAACAAGCTAATATCCTAGAATTTGGTACGAGGAGAGCTTTTAGTCCTCAAGGAGCAATGTGGGCAGCGAGGGCAGCTTTAGCAGCAGGATTTGATGGCACTTCTAATGTTTTGGCAGCTTTAAAACTAGGAGAAAAACCCCAAGGTACAATGGCTCATGCTTTGGTAATGGCGATCTCAGCTACCACAGGAGATGAAGATGAAGCCTTTAGAGCTTTTCAGAATTATTTTCCCCATGCACCTTTACTAATCGATACCTACGATACAGTATCGGCAGTAAACCGCTTGCGGGATCGAGTTAGTGCGGGAAAAATGAACCTAATGGGAGTGCGGATCGACTCAGGAGATCTGGTAGAACTTTCCCAAAAAATCAATTTCAATTTACCCGAAACCAAAATCTTTGCCAGTGGCGACTTAGACGAATACGAAATAGCCAGACTACAACAACAGAATGCTGCGATCGACGGCTATGGCATCGGGACAAAATTAGTTACGGGCGTACCAGTTAACGGAGTATATAAACTAGTCGAGATCGATAATATCCCGACAATGAAGCAGTCTAACAACAAGGCGACATATCCAGGGCGCAAACAGATCTTCCGCACCATAGTTGATGGCAAGATACAATCAGACAGACTGGGTTTGCACGACGAACAACCCAGGGATAACCAACAGAGTTTACTAGAAATGGTGATGCAGGGTGGTAAAAGATTACAATCATTTCTAACTATCCCCCAGATTAAACAACGTACAGCAAATTCTGTGGCGAGTTTAGCCGATGATATTCGTAAAATAGATAATCCCAAAAGCTTTGAGGTTAAAATATCCGATTCTTTAACAGCTTTACGAAAGCGAGTAATTAATAATAATTAGATTCCTTGCCAGTATGAAAAAAATTGCTCTTTTTGGTACGAGTGCCGATCCTCCAACTGTAGGACATCAAACCATACTTCATTGGTTAGCTCAACATTACGATGGCGTAATAGTTTGGGCTTCAGATAATCCTTTCAAACAACATCAGACTCCTTTAGTAGATCGTACCGAAATGCTAGAACTGGCGATCGCCGATCTTAATTTAGCCAATAATAATATTAGCCTCCATCCAGAGTTAAGCGATCGTCGGACTTTAATTACCGTTAATAAAGCCAGAGAAAAATGGGGAAAAGAAGTCGAGTTTACTTTAGTCATAGGTTCGGATATTTTGGGACAAATTACTAGCTGGTATCGCAGTCAAGAATTATTAGAACAAGTCAAAGTATTAGACATACCCCGTCTGGGATATAGCATCCAAGAACGAGATTTGGATA
>CAYXWE010000938.1:0-1960 GCA_964468145.1 uncultured Pleurocapsa sp. | reverse complement strand
CGCGGGACTCCTTTTTGGTTTTGTTGAATGAAGGCTGAGGGCTGAGGACTACTAGATATAGCCGTACGAGTCTTTTTTGCCTAGAAACAATCTTTACTTCTAGGCATCGACAATTATGCTAATTTTTGCTTGAGTCGGGTTCTGAGTTCGTCTTGTTGGGCGATAGAACCTGCGAGTAAAATTCCTAATTTACCTACTAAAACGCAACCCCAGTTATAGATAATTGCTCCTGTTTTAGTAGCAGGGTTATATTCTAGCTCGCCCAAATCAATTTCATCTAAAGAACGGTGTTTTGTGGCAAAATTATCGCTGCACCAACTATTGATATTAAGCTTTCGAGCAATTCCTGTAGGATAAGAAGCCCCATTAAATCGAGGATTGCATTCAATAGCGAAGCAATCGGTTCGATCTTCTACTGTCGCTACATCAAAAGCAAAAATCCCTTTCATTCCTTTTTCAGCCATCCATTTTGCCATTGGTTCGACTAAATCCCAGGGTTTATAGGCAGTAGGATAACGATTGCCTTGGTGGGCAAAGCCATCGAGGATCTGTTCGGTAGCAGCTAAAGGTTCTACCGTATCGCCTTTTACTTGATATTGTAGATTGAGAAATTTATGAGCAATTATTTCTTGTTGCACCTGTATGGGTGTATCTTCGTTTAATTTTGCCAAGGAATTATTTAGTTCCTGGGAATTTTCGCAGCGATGGATACCAACGCCATCAACAGAAACTGCAGGTTTGAGGTAGCAAGGAAAAGGAATCTCGCTATCTTTTTCTGAGAGTTTGGCTTTATTTTCCGCACATAAAGTTTTAGGTATATTAACATTCAACTCTTGTGCCAAGCGAATAAAATTGTTTTTGGAATTGATAAACTTAACTACATCCTGCCAATCTTGGTTTTCCTTACAAAACCAGTCTTCATCTTCCCGCAGATCGTCAAAAGCATCGCTGAAGATAAACACTGAAGGTTCGTAATCTGGATATTTTCGTAATTCCTCAAAAGAAACATTCCAAATCGGATTTTGACTGTGGCTCAAGCCAATTCGGTCATAATGATTCGCGACCGCCTTCCACTGAGATTTTAAATCGGGATGTAATTGTATCAAATCTTCAGGTTCGCTCATGCCCAAAACTCTACCTGAATATAGATAGTTACCAACTACTGCATCGTGGGTACAGTGCATGATATCGTGATTAAAAATATTTTTCTTAGTCATTTTTAACTCAAAGTACAAATACTAAGGTTGCTATTTCAAATTCGCGCAAATAATTAGTTATAGCTGTAGCTAATTAGACAACTGAGTAGGTCGGTATGAATTGACGTACTCCCGCCACTAAAACATTGGCGGTACTCGGCGTAGCCGAGATGTATCCGCCTCGTAAAAGCGTGGGGGCATTCTCCCGACATTTTAGGTAAATGATAAACTACTTTCATTATTGGGTTTATTGAATAAATCTCTCTTCAATTCAAATCCAAAATAAAATTGATAAAATTGGATGTTTGCAGATAACGAAAGACTTTTTATAAGGAAACAGTATTTATGAACACAATCGGCAACTATGCACCTGATTTTGAAATTCCTGGTATCGATAAGGAAGTCTATCATCTAGGCAGCTACCGTAAAAAGCACAAAGCGATCGCCGTAGTTTTTATGGGCAATTCTAGTCCTATTGTAGACTCTTATGTTGAGCGTCTCAAGCAAATTCAAACTGATTTTGGCTCTCAAGGATTCCTACTTATGGGCATAGATTCCAACCATCGCAACGAGTCTATTGCCAATAGTATGGAAACGATGAAAAAATATGCTCTTGATAAAAACTTAAATTTTCCTTATTTGCGCGATCCTACCCAAGACATAGCAAAATCTTTTAAAACTAAGGTTATTCCTACTGTTTATTTATTGGATAGTGATGCTGGGATTCGCTATCAGCGTGCGATAGACGATTGGGCGGATTCTGC
>CAYXWE010000937.1:0-1960 GCA_964468145.1 uncultured Pleurocapsa sp. | reverse complement strand
CCCAAACGGCTTGGCTTCGCCGAGGGGTCGCACCGCTCCGTGGTTTATTAAAAAATAGTTTAACTAACAACCAAGCAATAAAAGTTTCAGCTTAACCCGAACTGACATCAAATAAGAAACAAAGATCAAAAACGGAAGGTAGTCCGTAAAGTTCCCACATAAATAGTATCGTTCTCAGCAATGTGTCCTGGATTGGTGACAAAGAAGAAACCAGGAGTAATCCAAAGACTATCGTTAGCTTTATAACGATAGAAAAACTCAAAGTGCAGTGAAGTAGCTTCGTCTTCTCGACCAAATTGATCTATAGTCCCTTCTTGAATTAAAAAATCATTATCAGGATCTCCCAATTCATCATTCGCGGTCAAAAATTGTCTGGGGTCATTATCAGTAATTGCCACTGCATCCTCATTATTAATTACCTGTTCGGAAAAAGGTACGGTTTGACCGGGAGTTACTGGCCCTGCGTCCACTAACTTGGGTGGCATACCAAAAATGAATCCAAAAAGATCTCCTTCTCGACCAAAAGGGTCACTAAAACCTAGGGAAACTTGATAGGTTAAAGTTTCGCCAAAGGGTTTGTCTCCCGCTACTGCTGGGACACCAGGAATTTGTCCATCTAAGTCAAATTCGGGAATTTCGTCTAAATAATCAGTAAAGGCATAGGCTGCTGAAGCACCAAAGTTTAGTTGTTCGGTAAAATTCCACTGAAAAGTTCCTCCCACCGCATTAGTCTGAGCGGGAAAATCTCCTATTTCTACTCCACGCCCTGGAAAAGCCCCGTTGGAAGTTGGTAGCCTACCCCCAGACCATAATCCGTTAGTTTCTGCATTAACCGAACCCGTAAACGTTCCTAAACTACCATCACTAGAATAAGCGTTAACATAAGTAATTCCTGTAACGATGTTGTCTGTCGGCTGGACTAGAAATTGCGCTCCCAGGGTGCTGTAGTCTGCCCCAAAAAAGCCCCCATCGGCCTCCGCACTATCCCTTGTACCATAGGCGACTTGCAAGCGAATCGGTTCGGCAATCAACCAATCAAAACCTACTCCCGCATCCATCGGGCCACCAATACGAAAGATGGGATTTAGTTGACCGAAACGAGAAACCGAACCCCGTCCGATATCAAAGAAAGGAGAATTGGCGGTTAAAACATTACTTAAAGAAAAACCAAATCCAGAAGCATAAAAAGCTACGCGATCGTTGAAGGCAGGAAGACGATATTCTAGGATATCTAAGACAACTTGATTCTCTAATCCTGCTTGGTAACTGAAGCGAGGACTATAAGTATTAAATGCTTCGGGACTGGTAAACCCGCCATCGTTAAAATTGCCAGTAGTGAGAAACATTCTTAGCCGATCTTGACCAGAAAAAGAAGCTTGCAGTCCTAAACGGGCAAAATAAGCAAAAGTTGTTTCGCTATCGGGTTCGTCTGCAGTAGAACCTGGATTGTCAACATTTCCTTGTAAACCGCAATTGACCGCATTGGCAGTAATATCGTTTTGCAAATTGAGAGTCAAATTATCGCATCCTCCTGGGGGGTTACCACCCCAAGCATCCGCAAGGGCAAAGATTACCTCACCATTAAGAATAGTGGTGGTCGAAAATTGATTATCTTCTAAAGTTGCAATGCGGGTTTCAAGATTATCTACTCTGCCTGCAAGACCCGCTAGTTCTGTCTCGAATTCTTGGCTCAATTTTTCGACCGTTTGTAAATCTTCGGTGGAGACGGTTTCAGAGGAGGCGATTAAACTTTCTATTTGCTGCAAGCAAGAATTCAATCCCGCTGCAAATTGATACCGAGTCAAGGTTTGTTCTCCGCCGAAAGTTCCATCAGCAAAACCGCTGACACAGTTATAACGCTCCGAAAGCGATCGCAATGCTTCGTAAGCCCAGTCACTGGGACTAACATCTTTAAGCTGAGAAACATTAGTTATCTGACCCAAGGAATTGTCGGCGATCG
>CAYXWE010000936.1:0-1964 GCA_964468145.1 uncultured Pleurocapsa sp. | reverse complement strand
ACGGTCATCATAGCGTACATCCTCTTCGTTCTCCTGAGTTAAGAGCTTTGAGACAGTTGAAGAGAGATTATCCCGATACCCAATATGTCTTCGTCTCTGAGTGGAAAGCACCTTTGTCTACTCGTTCGGTTCGTCATATTGTCGCTAGGGCGGGAAGATTGGCGGGAATTGAAGGTCGAGTGCATCCCCATCAGCTACGTCATTCCTGTGGTTACTATTTGGCGACTAATGGGCAGGATACCAGAGCGATTCAGGATTATTTGGGACATCGAAACATTCAACACACCGTTCGTTACACTCAGCTAAATCCTTCTAGATTCGAGAGTTTTTGGACTGATTAGCCATCATATTTGAGTTTTAATAGTTAATAAGTACTACCTAGTAAAACCCATGTATGGCAAGGGGTTGAGAGCTATATTGCACTATTTTACACGTATCTCGGCTCTCCCCCTAAGATCGTCCAGGGGTCTTCAACTTCTATTGTTGTTGTGCCTTGAGCCTCTGCTGCTACTTTCTCCTGCCATTCCTCATCTACGGCATCTAAATAAGCTGATAGTAGCTCGGCATCCTCTTCTAGTTCTTTGTCCCTCAGATTAGCTAAAAGCTGTGCTAACCGTAGCAAAGTCAAGGTTTCTAAAGGAGTATTAGCCCTCAACCCATCAAAGTCACAAATCAACCTACCCCTGACCGATTCATCATCGAGGAGTTCTAGTTCGATGACTTCTCCCGAAACTAAATTCTTCTCTTCTTTGTAGCGATGCTTTCTCGGTTGTCCTCTAGGACGACTAATTTTTTTATCGGGGTCAACTCCCAACCAATGACAGCACTCTTTGAGAATTGCCGTTTCTACCTCTTGAGAAATAGTCGATTTAGTTCGACACTGGTTGGGAATTTGAGCCTCTTCTATTTGCCCCCCAGCCCCCTTAATCGTGTCATAAAGGAGCTTGGCACGAATTAGATCGCGACTCCAAGCATCGGCTGCTAACTCGCCAATCTGCCGAGAAGCGAGCGCATAATTGCCCGTCATTCCTGTAGCTAGTTTAAAGACAATGGCATTAATAGAAACGGAAGATTTCTTCTCAACACGAATAAAATCGGATTCTTCGTCTATTTTTCTCCCTCCTGCCGTGTATTTCTTCCAGATAATTCCTTGTTCTTCTCTCTGCTTTAATTTAGAAAAAAAAGTCTGAGGGTCGCGGATGCGCCAGTACATTTTGTGCTGCGGGGGGTCGGTATCGGGGACTTCTAAGCGTACCCGTTCCAACATATCTAGTATATTTGCTCCAATGACCCGTTCCCCATCTTGGGCGCGAGCCGAGATACGTGTAAAATAGTGCAAGATAGCCCTCTAACCCTTGCTATACATGGCTTTCAAAATCAGTCGCCTAAAAAGGTTGATATTTGATATCTCAAACATTGCCGAGTTCATACCATTCTCGGCAATGTTTAAACCTCAGAAGCACGATTTATCAATGGTTTTAGCTTTAATAAATCAATCTGCTCAACGTTTATTTTCGGCAATGTTTTCTCAATCTAACAAATTATTTTTACCAATATTGAAGCCTGAAAAGCCTATTATCTCGTTATTTGCGATCGCAGATTGCTTTTAAAAATACCAATTGCCAAAAGTCTTGCTGTATAAAGCTTTGACCTCTATCTTGCACTATTTCGCACGTATCTCGGTCTTACCCCAAGCAGAGATAATCGGGCGTAAAGCCTCTCGCTCCCCTGCTCCACGAGTTCCGATAAAAATCCACTTATCTCTTAAAGATGCTCCCCAGTCAGTGAAAGAGAAACTAGGTCTACCATCGTTTGGAGGTAGTAGCTTTAAGGAGTCCGCAATAAGGTTAAGACTGGCTAGCACCCCTGCACGCTGTCCGTGAGCGTTTCTATCTATCAGGGCTTCTAGTTCAGTACCTGCAACCATATCAGTAATCAATGCACCATCAGCCAGCCATTTAATT
>CAYXWE010000935.1:0-1964 GCA_964468145.1 uncultured Pleurocapsa sp. | reverse complement strand
TAACATGGGTCTCCTAGTTGATGATAGCCAGCTGTGTGCTGGGGCTGTTCTCTAAGCAGTCAGATCGAAAACTTCACTATCGAAGCAACTAGGGAGACTTGCTGGAGTTCCTTCCAGCAGTTAGGTTTCAACTAAGAGACCCTCTAGACCGCCCTCATAAGTAATAACCAAAGCAATTTATTGTTTCACCGTTATCAACTTGTGGGGGCGGATAGTTTTTGGCAAAACTCAATTTAAAATGCAAATAGATCTCAGATCGAGGCTGAGAAATATGATAAATCTTAAATATTCAGCTAAGAATCGAGCTTCTGGGCAATCTTGCTAGCACAATAAAATTATAGAGATATCTTATCTACATCTAGTTGCTCAGACATGAAAATTGCAAAAAACGTCACAGAATTAGTAGGCAAAACTCCTTTAGTTCAGCTCAATCGCATTCCTCAGGCAGAAGGCTGTGTAGCTCAAATATTAGTCAAGCTAGAGGGGATGAATCCCGCAGCTTCAGTCAAAGATCGTATTGGAGTCAATATGATTAATGCAGCAGAGGCACAAGGTGCGATTACTCCAGGCAAAACTGTCCTAGTAGAACCCACATCGGGCAATACAGGCATTGCTTTGGCAATGGCAGCAGCAGCCAAGGGTTATAGATTAATCTTGACTATGCCCGAAAGTATGAGCAAAGAGAGACGGGCAATGTTAAAAGCCTATGGGGCGCAATTGGAATTGACTCCTGGTAGCGAAGGTATGGGAGGCTGTATTAGAAAAGCGCAGGAGATAGAGGAAGGTATGCCCGATGCCTATATGCTGCAACAGTTTAACAATCCTGCAAACCCTGAAATTCATAAAAGTACTACTGCCGAAGAAATCTGGGCAGATACAGATGGCAAAGTAGATGCGATCGTAGCAGGAGTAGGTACGGGCGGCACAATCACGGGTACAGCAGAAGTATTAAAAAGATATAATTCCAAAATAAAAGCGATCGCCGTCGAACCTACAGGTAGTCCAGTTTTATCGGGTGGAAATCCAGGATCGCACAAAATTCAAGGTATAGGTGCGGGTTTTGTTCCCGAAGTCTTGAAGGTGGATTTGATTGATGAGGTGGTAACCGTTACTGATGATGAAGCGATTGAATTCGGTCGCCGTTTAGCCCGCGAAGAAGGTTTACTTTCTGGTATATCTACAGGTGCAGCCCTAGCAGCAGCGATAAAAGTAGCTAAAAAGCCCGAATATAAAGATAAGCTAATTGTGATGATTCAGCCCAGTTTTGGCGAACGTTATTTGAGTACTCCTTTGTTTGCAGATTTAGATCGGCCTATATTTAATTAAATCAATTTTGGGTGTGAGACTTCTTTGATACTCTTTCAATTCTTTTATACAAGTTATTTATGAATCAAGGTCGTGAATCATTATCAAATTCTTCAAGTCAATTCCCAGGCTAGCCAACAAGAAATAAAACAGGCTTATCGACGTTTGGCAAAACAATTTCATCCCGATAGCCAACGAGAAATTAAAAATTGCGACAAAATTATTGCTCTTAATGCTGCCTACGAAGTACTAAGTAACAAAAAAAGCCGACAGATGTACGATCGACAGCAATTTGGTCGGGGCAATGATTTTTTTGTTTATCGACAAGCTAGAAATGCAGCAGCACAAAAGCAATATCAGCAAAGACAAGCCCGAAAAAGACCAGAAATCGATTACTATCAGTGGCTCAAAGAAATTTACTTTCCCATTGATTCTTTGGTCAAACAGATTCTGCAGCCTTTAGAACTAGAGATCGAACAGTTGTCAGCCGATCCCTTTGATGACGAATTGATGGAAAATTTTTCCGCTTATTTGGATACTTGCAATGACTATTGGCAACAAGCACAGCAAAAGCTAACATCTTTGCCCAATCCTTCCCAACTAGCAGGGGTAGCAGCCAATATTTATTATTGTCTCAATCATATTGGAGATGGCATCAA
>CAYXWE010000934.1:0-1966 GCA_964468145.1 uncultured Pleurocapsa sp. | reverse complement strand
GGAAGTCATCCTCCGGGCTTTGACGGTGGGCAGCCCGCCGGATTGGGGCAATGTTCCGGCGGAGTTTCAGGCGGATTTGGCAGCATTGGACCGGCTTGAGGATGAGGCGTTGTGGAAGGTTGCTCGGTCTGTGAGGACTGAGGCGGAGATGGCTCGATGTGGTGAGTTGCTGGAGCTGAAGGAAAAACAGGTGCTTCTTATTGATGAAGCTACTGAATTAGCTGATTTACGGCAAAATGTAGGCCGCTTCATGTTACGAAAAGCTCACGCAGCAGCGCTCTTACGTTGGCGAGGTTATAATTGTGTGCCTACGCCAGTTACTAAGCCAGCGTAGTCAGCGCAGATAAAAATAATCGCTATAGAAACTGTCTAAACTAAATTTCATAATTGATTGTTGTTTCAGTTTACTCGTGGCAGGGATACAAGACTGTAACCTCAATGAAGAAATAAACAGTACAATCGATCTACAGATTAATATTACGCACCGAGGGCCAATGCTATGTCGAGTGTACATACAGGCATTGAGTGGACAGACAAAACTTGGAACCCCACAACGGGTTGTACTAAGGTTAGCCCAGGATGCGCCAACTGCTATGCAGAAGCATTGACCAGGCGTTTTCATACCAACTTCCCGAATGGGTTTCAGCTAACTCTACATTCAAAAAGGCTTGAAGATCCTCTGAAGTGGACAAAACCCAGCAGAATTTTTGTAAATTCAATGAGTGATTTATTTCACGAAGACGTTCCAGAAGAATTTCTACAGGAAGTTCTGAGTGTCATTCGGAAAACCCCGTGGCACATATATCAAATTCTGACAAAGCGTCATGAGCGACTACTGAAATTGTCGAAAGAACTTGATTTTCCAGATAATGCTTGGGTAGGTGTTTCAGTTGAGAGTAGTGCGTATTCTCATCGCGCAGATTATCTCCGTCAAATACCAGCGAAGGTTAAATTCTTGTCTTGCGAACCTTTGCTGGGAGAATTAGACGTTAATCTTGATGGTATTGATTGGGTGATTGTTGGAGGCGAATCTGGGCAAAAGCACCGACCAATTGATATCGCCTGGGTTAGAGCACTACGTGATCAATGCAATATAGAGGAAGTTGCTTTTTTCTTTAAGCAGGTTGGGGGAAGAACTCCAAAAGCGGGAGGGCGAGTGCTGGACAACCAAATATGGGAGGAGATGCCTAAGCAATGGAGGGCACACTTGCAGATTTGGAGCCCAGAAAACGTGAAAATTGCAAAAAGGGAAATTAAGATGGGAGAGCATGCATAGTAGGAAATTCAACTATTAATCGGTCTGCGAAAGTACCTTTTCGCCTCTTTTTTCCCTGAGGATCAGCAACAGTGATTTTCCCGTGCTTTTCAAGTTCACCGAGAGCATCTTTGTAGTTTTTTTTAATATATTTTCTCCCCACGTGATGAGAATCAAATATATCGATTAGCGATGCTCTTTTTCCTTCAAACTCGGTCAAGAGAATCTCTCCCAATTCGTCTAAAGGTTCTGCCAGCTTGAATAGCAGAGGTTGTTCTACAGTCGCAGGATTATACTCAAACGACGATACCCCTTGATTCTGCTCAGAACTTTCTTTAGCCATAACTTCCTTCATTATTGTGTAGCCTAATACGTGTTTGCTCACAAAAATCAAGTGATGGCTAGTTCGGTTGGAATTTGTATTTTTGAATCTGAAGGGTAAAACAAATCTACCTCCCATTTCATGTAAGGCCTCACATATCGATTCAACTATCGTGCTCTCACGCTCGATAGAAGACATTGTCGATAGTTGCTGCCTCAAAGATTCTGCTCGTGAAATCCCGAATAAGGCGTCCATATGATTTTTCACAGCAGAATTGTTAATGCCCATATTAATTCGATTGAAATTAAAGAAAAAGAGGCAGTCACATCCCCAATTTTTTTACAACAGAATTAATCAATCTTAGTGATAAGCCTTTATAGCCCCAAGGG
>CAYXWE010000933.1:0-1966 GCA_964468145.1 uncultured Pleurocapsa sp. | reverse complement strand
GGTGAAGAAGATAGTGCGGGTAGCGAAGTAGTAGAAGAAATCGAAATACAAGAAGGAGAAGAAGTTCCCGAAGTTATTGATGATTCGTCGGGAGATTCTTTCTAATTTTCACTAACGATATGTTGCCTGAAGTTATAGAGTGAGGCTGAGTGAAGCTTTACTCTTTTTGCTATTTTTAGTTTATTTCCAATAAACAATATTACTACTGTATGTATTCGCAGCTAGAATTAAAAGTATAAATATCTTGCCATCTTTCTACAGTGTCTGCGCCTATAGTAAAGGGAATACTTTTATTTTCACCGAAGTGCATTCTTGCTTCTACATCTTTAATGGGTGCATTCATTAGCCCGTTAGCTTGGTCTGAATCTACAGGAAAGATACGACTGTTGGCATACCAAAGAGCTTGTTGTGGAGTATTATCTTCATCTAAGTAATTGTATCTATAGGTAACGATTTTAGGATTGGTTTCTTTGACAGGCAAACGAAACACTCGACCACCAACGCTGAATTCTAATAGAGTGGGTAATGTTGCTTCTGCTTTAATATCATTTTTAGGGGCAATTTGTACTACTGTTTCTACATAACAACCATCAAAATTACTACCCCATAAAGATACAAAAACAAATTTACCTGGTTTTGTTCTAGAAAAAGGCTGAGTTATAAATCCACCACTTTCATCTTTGCCGTAACGATCTATAACAGTTCTTCCATAAACTGTTTCTCCCAAATCTACTACATCTATTACCTTACTATAAGGCCACTTTTTGATTCCCCAGGGTAAATCTTGGCTAAAATTTAGTTCGTCTCTTTTAATACTTTCTTCTACTATTTGAGCAGATGCTTCGCGAGGTAAAAGATTTATTAAAACCAGGCTCAATAGATAAGCTGTAAATAACAAACCATTGCCTATTAAATATTGTTTTAGCTGAGAAAAATTCATAAAAATATTGAGATATAATTCAAATTTACTATGCTACTAGCAATGTACGCCAGAGCAGCCAGAGTCTGTATCGGGTCGCGTTTGAAGAACTGGAGGACGGGTAGGTTTATTAGTAGCAGGGGTGTCCAATACTTCTGTAATACCCATGCTACTAGCTAGCTCGACAAATGTAGCGATTGAAATCCCTAAATTCAAGTCTATTTTCTCCCGCGATAATGTTGTAGCTTCGCAGTTTGGGGATTGAGATTTATTGCTAGATAAATTGATACCAGGGGGCCTTTCATCGTCTTCGCTTGGTTCTGATTGCTGACAATTCTCGCTATTTTTAGATTCAATTATTTCAGATTCTGCTCTTCCATGAATGCCAATGAGCTTTCCCTGAGCATTTAAAACAGGGCCTCCACTCATTCCCCGACGAGTAAAATTATCGTAAACCAGGTTATAGCCATCAGCGTGATTGGAGTTCATTCCCGTTAAAATTCCTTGGGTGAATTGAGAATTACCTTCTTTAATCTCTTCTCCTGCTAAAGGAAAACCATTGATATATACTGAAATACCAGGGGTGATTCTATCTACAGAGCTTTCGATCTGAGCCGTTTTATAATTGCGATCGCTTTGGAAAGCAATCACCGCCAGATCTACACCATTAATATGCTGAATAGTGCTGTTATCTGGATCGTGAGTTTCACCATCGACGGTTGTAATAGTGTATTGATAATCATCTTGCGGGTTTTGAACTACGTGCATAGATGTCAAAACATAGTAAGTCGAGCCTTGTCTGGCAACAATTGCTCCAGAGCCATGACTATCTCTTGTTTCTGCGGTGTTGGGATCTTCAAACTTGCTATTAATTAGAACGGTAACGTTATCGGCAATCTCTTTGATTTGCGTTGTTTCTAATGCCAAGATTGTTGTCGGATAGGCAACGATCGCAGAAACAACCAAAGAAGCTCCAAACAAATAGTGTGGAAAAGTCATAAGTTAGAATTACTAATTAAGGTTTTTTCATTCGGTTATTTAGTTGTC
>CAYXWE010000932.1:0-1970 GCA_964468145.1 uncultured Pleurocapsa sp. | reverse complement strand
AAAACCGCGAGACTCCATACCCACAATGTAATCGGGAACTAAATCTTGTTGTTGGCACTGTTTTGCCAAACTATCAATTGTGTAGCGCAGACCTTCTGCATTGCTCAACAAAGTAGTAATATCGCGGAAAACGATTCCAGGCTGAGGAAAATTGGGGATATCGCGGACTAAAGACTTGAGTTCCATAAATAAAATCAATAAATTGCTCGGAGTTATTATGAAGATTGAAGACCTATGGCATCATGGCAACAGAGAGATTATTATAGTCTCTCTATAGAAAACAAAAAATAATTAAAATTTAGACTTAATTTTAGAATGAGTCAATCAGCAAGTATAGTGTCCGATTCTTCTTCATCTACTCCAACCAATCCTGTAATTTTAAATCGTCTGTCGAATATATCTCTCCCAGGAAAGGGGTGTTCCCCTCATGTTCAGCAGCAAATAGATTTACTGTTACTCGCAGTAGAAGCTTTAGAATTGGGTGCGTCGGAAAGAATGCTGGCAACGGTTAGTCAATTAGAATTGACAAATATTATTTCTGGTAGAGTGGCATTATGGCGTTTGCGCTGTAGTAATCCTTGGAGACGTTCTTATACTAGAGACTCTTTAAGCTTAGAGCAAGCCAAAGCTTTAGTAATTCTAGCTGCTTTTCGTGCCAAAGATTTGGAGCCGTTGATTAGACATTTAATAACGGCAGAACAGCAAATGCAAGAGAAGCAACTACCTATAAGCAATCATTTTCGTCTCTCTGAGTATTTAGAACGTTTCCGCGCTCATTTTCGCAGTCGGATGAATTCTCGACGAACTAAGGTGTCTCTGTATTTAGAATCAGAATCAGAACTCGACCTACTGGCTTTATCTCTACTACGCAAATTACTTTTCTGTACTGGAACTAAGGGTCTAGAAAGAATTTGGTTTAGTCTTTTTGATGGAGAAGTTTAGTTAAAGGATGAAGGATAAGGAATGAGGGACAAAGAAAGAGAAGGAAGACAAGTAGTAAGTAGCAAGTAATGAGTAACCACTAACAATTTTCAATTTTCAATTTTCAATTTTCAATTAGCCATTAGCCAAAGCGCAAATAACTATGAATCTTAGAAGACAATATACTAAACCTAGCTGTACTTTAACCTTAGAAGGCTTCGATGAAAACGAAGCGGTTGCAGAAGACAATGTTGATAACCAAGAATCTTGTATCTCAATTCTTACCAGTGCTGAATGCCATTTTTTGGCTTCTAATCAACGCTTGGTAGGAGGAAGAACCTTTTTAGAGAACTTAGCTAGTGCAGCAAGCAATTATGCTCAAGAGTATTTAAGCGGTATTTCTCATCCTCAAGACGGTCAGACAGAATACCCCCAAGTACAAATCTATTCAACAGATTCTAAAGATATTCACAACCTTGTCTTGGAGTCTGACCCCCAAGAAGGACAGCCCAAGCAGGAAATAGCTCTCAAAACTATAGAACTGTTCGATTTGGTTGAAGTTGTCGATTCGGTTTATACAGATAGTCAGACTCTACCAAATCTCTCTCTGCAACTAGAAGTTGCCAGTAAAAGTTTTCGTCAACCAGAAGAGCCATTAGCTCAAAGAGCCATTCCTCTGGCTGCTGGTACTGGAGTACTAGCGATCGCAGCAGGACTTTTCTTTATGTTACCAATTCCAAAAATCGACGCACCAGAGCCTGTTTTAGAAACCTCTCCCATCGAAGAAACTATTCCAACTACACCGAAAGAGACAACCACCGAAGATAGTTCTGAAACAGAAACTCCTTAACGCTGTTAAATCCTCAGTATATTTATATAGTAGCTAAGTAACATGATATGTTATTTGCTAACAACTCGGCGTGCTTGAATATGGTGCATATCGCACAACGTTAAACCAATACAGATTCTAGTAAAAAGTAAGATACTTAAATATCTAAAAAACAAAATAATTCTATAATTATAAGCTCTGCGATCTATTATTTAGTGTT
>CAYXWE010000931.1:0-1971 GCA_964468145.1 uncultured Pleurocapsa sp. | reverse complement strand
CAAAAAAGATATCATAATCCCTTGCTAACTCTGGGCGAATTGAGCGCAGGAAAAACAAACCCGCTCCCGCTACTGCTAAGAATAAACCTAAAATAGCTGCTGCATTCAGCCCAAAATTGACCATTACAATTAATTCTCCTAATCTGGCAAAGAGCGCGATCGCGAGTACGATATATTCATACTCATCATAAATGATATATATTTATAGCCTACCCATAACAGCCCAAACTCTTCTGTTGGTGACTAAATAAAAATTTGTCCCTCGTTTTCCAAAATACAACGACGGAACTGGTAAAGATGCTACCCTGTCTGTGGGTTCGAGACTGTTCCGTCGCTCAAAAATTAGTAATAATCTATTGCCATTTATTGCCAGCTTTGGCTGTAATTAAGATCTGCGCTTGATTTTGTCGCTTTGGCTAAGAACGATTAACGCGATTGTTGCGGGAATTACCACAATTACTGCACCCAAACCGATACTTAAAAGAAAATTGGCTAGCGAAGGAGTCATAATTTTTTATCCTGAATATTTTTTGTTTATTAGTGTAATAATTTACGTTGTTTTGTAATTTTAAAAGTTTTTTAACCAAAACAAAAGTTAATTATATTGGATGCGCTTTTTTAGAAGCTCCCCATATATTGTATAGGGTTGATGCTCAAAACAAGATCGTAAGTGAGTAAATAGGGCAGATCCATCTGGGTTGTCAGAAAAAAGCAGTTAAAATAAATTTGGCAAAATCAACAAACCTTAGCGGGCGATCGATAGTAGCGATTAATAATTTAAATCAAAGGCATTACCAGCGACAGACACACAAAGATATAATATCCGTAGCAATCATTGTCCAATGAATATTCCATGCCCCCCCAACTTCAGACTGAAATCGAGCAGGCTGTAGCCAGTCGTCGTAATTTTGCCATTATTTCGCACCCCGATGCGGGAAAAACTACCCTAACGGAAAAACTATTACTCTATGGGGGTGCAATTCACGAAGCAGGGGCGGTAAAAGCTCGCAGAGAACAGCGCAAAGCTACTTCCGATTGGATGGAAATGGAGCAGCAACGGGGGATCTCAATTACCTCTACGGTGTTGCAGTTTATCTACAACCAATTCCAGATTAATTTATTAGATACTCCCGGACACCAAGACTTTAGTGAAGATACCTATCGTACTCTAGCTGCTGCAGATAATTCGGTGATGCTGATCGATGCAGCTAAGGGTTTAGAGCCTCAAACCCGCAAATTATTTGAAGTATGTCAATTGCGATCGCTGCCTATATTTACCTTTGTTAATAAATTAGATCGTCCTGGGAGAGAAGCTTTTGAACTGATCGACGAAATCGAACAAGAATTAGGCTTGCAGACTTATGCGGTAAATTGGCCGATCGGGATGGGCGATCGCTTTAAAGGAGTCTTTGACCGACGCGATCGCCAAGTGCATTTGTTTGAACGTCGCTCTCACGGTAGCAAAGCAGCAGACGATACTATTCTGGAATTGGGCGATCCTCGCTTACAGGAATATCTAGATGAGGAGCTTTATTACCAGCTAAAAGAAGAATTAGAAATTCTCGATGAGATTGGCGCAGAATTTGACTTAGAACAGGTTCATGCAGGGAAAATGACTCCTATTTTCTTTGGTAGTGCCATGACTAATTTTGGTGTAGAACTATTCCTCAAAGCGTTTTTAGAATACGCTCAAGAACCAGAATCCCATAACTCATCATTGGGTGTAATCGAGCCTACCTACGAAGAATTTACAGGGTTCGTATTTAAGCTTCAGGCAAACATGGATCCCAAACATCGCGATCGCGTGGCGTTTATCCGCGTCTGTACTGGCAAATTTGAAAAAGATATGACCGTACAGCACGCTCGTACTGGCAAGACAGTGCGCTTGTCTCGTCCACAAAAGCTGTTTGCTCAAGGTAGAGAATCTTTAGATGAAGCCTTCCCTGGAGATATCATCGGTTTGAATAATCC
>CAYXWE010000930.1:0-1972 GCA_964468145.1 uncultured Pleurocapsa sp. | reverse complement strand
TAAAATAAGGACAAACAAATGTTCGCCCCTGCTAAAACTATTCACTAGTTACTAATAACTGATATAGCAATCCTATCCCAGTTGTGAAAAATTGTTTGCTTTAAATGTCATTTGTTTTTTGTCCTTTGTTACTGGGTATTTTCATAAATAGACCTATGGACATAAGTCCTGAGTAGTTCAATGTTCGGTCACTAAGAGTAAAGTTACTAATCCCAGCAAGACCTTACCGCGAAGCGATCGCCAGATTGTGTATAGTTTATTCATCATCAATTTTCACTCCGACACCATTAATATTCCCAGGCTGCTCTGTTTTCTCACTACATCTGCATAACTGGTCGCTAAAACTCGTCATTGATAATATGGGGTACTTGAAAATTTCTCTCTTGAGCCAGAAACGATCGTGAATACCAGCTTTGACACCACCAAAGATCTAAGTTTGATTAATCAACATTTAGAATCAGCCCAAGCACTACAACAAGACCAACAAAATTCTGAAGCGATCGCCCAATATTTAAAAGTTTTGGCGATTGATTCTACTGTTGTCCTGGCATTGAGTGAATTGGGTAAACTATATGAAGCAGAAAAACAATTCGATCGAGCAGTAATTTATTATCAACAAGCGGTAGAATTACAACCCAAAGAAAGCGTGGCTCATGTCAGGCTTGCCAGGGCTTTAATGGGTCAAAATAACCCAACTGCAGCTATTGATGCCTACCAACAAGCGATCGCCTTAAAACCCGATAGTCGTGCTTGGGTCTATCACGGTTTGGGAGATGCTTTAATTAAAAATGGTCGAATTAATGAGGCAATAGTAATTTATCGCCAGGCATTACAGCAACAGCCTACGAACCCAGACACCATCAAACGCAAACTAAATTTGGCTATTAGTTCTAATGTAAAAAATCCTTTGGTGGAGATCGCTAAAAATATTCAACGAGAAGCCCCTTATACTGGCGGTCCAGTACAGTCTTTTGAAGCGGTGGGGCGAGATACAATGATTACTTTATTGCAAAATGGATTGAGACCAGACCATAAAATTTTGGATTTTGGCTGTGGTGCTTTACGTTTGGGATATTGGATTATTCGGTTAGTAGATCGGGGCAATTACTGCGCGATCGAGCCTAATTCTTCAATGCTGGAAACAGGTAAAAAATATTCTTTGGGTACAGAATTAATTCAAGATAAACAACCACGGTTTTCTGCTAATGGTGACTGCGATTTCTCTGTCTTCGGGATGCAGTTTGATTTTGTCGTTGCCAGGTCTATTTTTACCCATACAACCCCCGCACTGTTGCGTCAAAGCTTGAAATCTTTTAGGGATAACAGCGATCGCAATGCCATCATGCTAGCTTCTTATTGGCCTCATTCCTACAGTAAACCTGGAGAGAATGGCGATCGTTTACCTTTGGAAGATGCCCGTTTTATTCGAGTAGTCACCTACAGTTTGGCAAAAATTCAATCTTGGGCGAATGAGTTTGGGTTGAAGGTATCAGAATTTCGAGTCAATCCTATTATCAACGAGCAAGTGTGGCTCAAATTCGAGTATTTATAATTGATATTGATTCTTAAACAAGAAAAAGAAGCACAATCGCTAAAAAGTGCTTCTTTCAACTATATTACCGAGTTGATAGAAACAACAGATGGATTATCTGTCATCACTAAATTTATTATTTCATAGTCGTTTTGTAATTGATAGAACTTCACTCAATCTTTGCTTTTTATATATTTAACCTACACAAATAATTATTCCTGGGTCAATTTACAGAGATCGCGAAGTAACGCCAGGAAAACGGCGATACTTGAGTAAAAAGCCTAATGAGGTCGCGATAATAACGATTCCCGTACCGATACCGATGGGACTGGGCAGCCAAAAGATGGCTTTGATGTGGTTTATCTTTCCTGGTTGGAGTTGCCATACTAAACCCTTTTTGAGGGTATTATTAACTGGCTGGAGATATGCTGTATCTGAAAT
>CAYXWE010000929.1:0-1973 GCA_964468145.1 uncultured Pleurocapsa sp. | reverse complement strand
AGAGATACCAGGAAGGTATTTATACCAGCAGCCATCAAGCGACGAGATAAGCCAACAACACCATCTCCAGTAATTTTTCCCAAGCCAGTAGCACAAGCACTTAAAACGATGAGTTTAGCTACCAGAGGTAACTTATCAGGCATTCCAAACATTTTCATAATTTCACCAGAAGTAAGGAATCCATCGTCCTCATCTTGAGGCGCAAAAGCGATCGCCCCTGGTATTCCCATTTTTCTAATATCATCTAATAATCCATGAGTAGCGAAGTGGATTATATCTGCTTGGGGAAGTTGTTGTAGGATTTTAACTTTGGTTGCTTCCTCTCTAATGAGAGCTTTAGTATTAACCAAAAGAGAGATGGCATTTGCTTCTACCGTCGCTGCTGGTAGTGCCTTTAGCTGTTCTGGAGGTTCTCCAATAAAAGGCATTGCAGGATTACCAACTACTAAAGCCTTAATATCATTATTGCTTTGTTTCTTATCGCTACTTGATATCTGTTCGGTTAATTCAAGTGTCTGGATAGAAGGTGCAGTTGAAATAGTGTATTTTTCAATTAAATATTCTTGAGTTTGGGGATTTTGTAATGCAGCAAAGGGAACTAAAAATAAATCGCCTTGAGGAATAAAAATAACAGAAGTATTTTGTTCTGCGGGTAAAAAATCAATAATAGGCTGAATTAAATACTGATACAATTTCTGCAATGGTTTAGTATCGTATTCAGTAGTTAATAGCAATTGAATGTCATCAGAAGTATTGCTATCGCGCAAAAGTACCTCCTTAATACCCAAAGATTTACGGGCTTGAACGATTAAGTCTAAAAGTAATAGTTTCTGCGATTGTATGATTTCAAGATTAACTACTTTAAAATTTACTCGACCATGAGAATTAATCACCCAAATATATAGTTTTGCCTCTTCTAAACCTCTGGTTTGAATTAGTGAATATTCAACTAAAGTGGCGTTCTGTTTTTTCGCTATATGTTTGATCGAATCGATGCTTGGAAATTCAATTGATGCTGGTGTTGATTCTAATAATTCCGAACGCCTGGCTAATAGCTCAATAAAGGCACGAGCGCGACCTCTTTCGGAAATTTGTAGTGCCTGCTCTAGTTTATTTTGAGCTATTAAAACTGCTTGTAGTAGTTGATATGGTTCGGTTTGTCTATCAAAAATAGATATTTTTAGTTCATCATCATTGCCTAATTTACTACGGATCGATTCCACAATCCTGATACTAGCTAGTAAATGTTCTTCCGCTAATTTTGATCGATCGGACTTATAAAAACATAATCCTAAATCGCTTCGAGCTTTTTCTTCAGAAAATACCTCTTGAAGCTCTTGAGAAATAGCTAAACTTCTTTGATGGTAATCAATAGCACGCTCGTAATCTCCAAGAAAATAGTAGGCTTGCCCTAAAAGATTGAATGCTCTGCCAGAATTATAAGGGTTGTTTATTTGTTGAAATAGTTTTAAACATTGTTCAAAATAATCAAGAGCTTGACTGTGGTTATTTTGATTAGATAAAGCGATGCCAATTCCACCTAAAGCATTTCCTTGCCCGTTAAGGTTGTTTATTTCCTTCAAAAGTGGCAGAGCAGTTTGATAGTATTGTTTGGCTTTTTCCCATTGACCTAACTTTGAGTAAGCATTGCCAATGCTATTAAGAGAATTTCCCTGACCACTAAAATCCTTGATATTCTCGGCAATTTGTACAGCTTGTCGATGATAATCAATCGATTTTAAATATTTCCCTAGATAGAAATAGACTTCACCTATTTGAGCTAGTACGATAACTCTATTTTGACTATCATTTGATGCTTGGGCAATGGCTAAACTAAGTTCGTATTGCTCAATTGCCTGAGTGTAGTTATTAAGCCAATAATAAGTAAATCCCAAACTAAATCGAATATAACCCAAGCTCTTGGAAGTTCCGACTTGGCGTTTGCAAGTATATTCTCCAAATTGATAATTATC
>CAYXWE010000928.1:0-1979 GCA_964468145.1 uncultured Pleurocapsa sp. | reverse complement strand
GGGACTAAAAGCTAGAGCATTGATGGCTAGTTTGTGTCCTGCGAACATAGCAACTTCTTCTTGACTGGCAAGATTCCAGAGTTTGATGGTTTTATCTGCACCACCACTAGCGAGAGTTTTGCCATCGGGACTAAAAGCTAGAGCATTGATGGCTAGTTTGTGTCCTAAAAAAGAAGTGATTGGCGATCGCTGTGGAATATTCCAGAGTTTAATGGTTTTGTCTGCACCACCGCTAGCTAGAGTTTGGCTATCGGGACTAAAAGCTAAAGCATTGATGGCTAGTTTCTGTTCTGGTAGACCCACGATCTCTGTTTTATTGGCAAGATTCCAAAATTTAATGGCTTTATCTTTAGCCGAGCTTGCTAAAATTTTTTTGTCGGGACTGAATGCCAATCCTAATACTGCTTGGGGATGTCCTGGTATTTGACACAACTGCGCGATCGAGATTAAATTCCAGAAGGTTTTATGAGAGCTAAAATTTTCTGAAGAAGTCTTGGGTTGGATATTTGGTTCTACTTGCGGTGCAGCAGAAATAGTTTTTTTTGATTGCGTCAAATTTCGCGATCGCTTTCGTTGGGGAATCTCGGCTGCGATCGATGCAGAGGATGCCATTTTACTGGCATTAAGAGTCGGACATTCAAAAATAAATTCAGCATCATTGATGCCCAAAGTAATGATATCTCCCGATTTTAATTGTTTGGGGCGATCGATTTGGCGGTTATTAACGAAAGTACCGTTTGTTGTTTTGAGATCGTTTATTTGCCAATTAGCGTTTACCAGTTTTATCTCTGCATGACGGCGGGATACGGTAGTAAATTTCCGAGAATCTAAAGGAATTTGGCAGTCTGAAGAGCGACCAATAATAGTAATATCTGTCGCTGATAAAGTATATTTGACTGGTCGCTTCGCCGATCCTGCTGTTAAGCGAAGAGTTGCCCAATTTTCCTGATGATTGTCCCTCGTGTTTTCCTTCATTCTCCAGAATTAAACATTGTATTCATAATATGTACTCTAAATGTCAGAGTTAATAATATAAATTAATCATTAAAATATTAGGAAAATTTACAATTTTACTTTCTCCAAGCATAATATACTTCTATTAAATAACATACTTAGAAACGTAAATTATAATTATTTTAAATTAAGTAAAGTCTAATAATAATACCGAGTCAATCTTGCAAAGATAACGAAAGCCATTCACTTTATTTTACGATGTGTAGTATTTTTTTATACTAAAAGTAACTGTGAATTACTGCATATTTGATAAATAAAAGTTGTATATATTTAAACTAAAAACTTAGATAAATGGCTAGAAAAAATAATCTTCATCCTTGTCTTCTTGGATAAATATCATGTCCCTTAAAATAGATAGGTTAAGTCAAACCATCGAGAAGTTACAGCTTTTTATAGATAACAACCTCGATCGAAGCACAAATATAGCAGATATATCTTACCAACTTACCGAGCTAAATCAAGCCCTTGCTAGCAAAAAGCTCGCGGTTCAAATCGTCAGCCAACAACTAGATTTGACAAAGGCTGCATTAAATTTAATCGAATCTCAGCAAGAACTAAAGCGGAGTATTTTGCTAAAAACTGGCAGTATGTTTAGAATGTCGGAGCAAAATGCAATCGAACAACGTTGCACTATAAATATTAACGGTAATAATCGCAGTTCTACTAATTTACAACAGCGTGTAGAATTAAGCCCCGATCGTCAATACTCCATTGGTAGAGATCCCGAATCTGATGTAACTTTTGATGGCAATATTTATCAAGGTATATCGCGGAGTCATGCTGCTATCTTGCCGGTAGTAGAAAGAGATCGAGGTACTAAATGGCAAATATGCGATCGCAACAGTACTAACGGTACTTTTGTTAATGGGGAACGAGTGAAGGATACTCGACTGCTAAATTCGGGAGATGCGATTACTTTAGCTTGTCCTCAAGGTGGAGACAATGTTGCTGAATTTATTTTTAAC
>CAYXWE010000927.1:0-1979 GCA_964468145.1 uncultured Pleurocapsa sp. | reverse complement strand
AATGAGAATACTGCCAACAATATTAAAGATATTGTTGAGAATAACAATTGTCGCGATCGGTCGATTAATTTTGAGGCGAATACTTGCCAGTGCCAAGGCTGCGGGTTTTTTGGACTGAGCTAGCTGCCTTACTTTAATCGGAGAAATGGACAACAAAGCTGTTTCAGACCCAGAACAAAAAGCCGAACCAAGCAAAACTGCGGTGACGACAAGAATCAGAGCAAGCATATTTTAAAATAATTATTCACCTCTAATATAGTTCAAAATTCCCCTTGGTGGGAATTATTGCAGAGGCAATTGTCTTCTAAAAATTGAATCGATCGAGAACAATTAGTTTATACTGCTACTTGTTCGATAAGTTTATGGTCGAGGAGTTTTTCGGGGATTACTGTAGAGTCTTTTATACAATAAATGCAGTACCGTCTTTTTGTTCGGTGCTACAGGCTATTAACTGTTCTTCATCATGAATATTTAAGAAAAGTTGATAATAATGAGTATCTTTTCATCATCGAGATGCCGAATATAAGCTAAATGTTCGTATGGATAATGAATTAAAGTTTGCCAACTTCCATGGCATAAAGCTTGGCTATTTTTTCTCAGCTTAATCAATTGACGATAAAAGTTAAGAATCGAATCTTTATCCGCCAATTCATCGACTACATTTACTTCTTTGTAATTATCATTTACTGGCAACCAAGATTCAACATCTTTAATGACGATAAATACACATAAAAACATACTATTTTTTGTTTCTTTTTATTCGATAAACTACAGCAGATTGTATAATAGACCTATGAGCATGAATGATTTTGATAATCCCAAGTTTATGGTTTTTTGTCCTCTGTTCTTCGTCAACTTGGGCGATCGCGCTATCGATTAGATATCAAAAAAGACTCGAACAAGTTTTCACAATGGGCAATAAACCTACCATAGAGGGTACATCTTCGGATAACAGTATGCCTTCAGTACGCCGATATCAGGTAGGAGGAAGCCTAGCCAGAGATGCCCCTAGCTACGTAGCTAGGCAAGGGGATTGCCAACTTTATGAAGCACTACAACAGAGAAAAGTTTGCTACGTACTCGATTCTCGTCAGATGGGTAAGTCTTCTCTCCTGATTCATACTTTAGATCGTCTAAGTAAAGAGGGTAGTTTAACCATAGCTGTCGATCTAACTTATTTAGGTAGTGAATTTACTAATCCTTTGCAATGGTATAAAGGTTTAGTCGCCCAACTATGGATGGGTTTGGATTTAAACGATCGAGTTAATTTAAAAAGTTGGTGGCGCGATCGCGAAGATTTTTCTTATCTGCAAAGATTGGCGGAATTTATTGACTTAGTATTGAGGTGTTTTCCCCAACAAAAAATATTTATTTTTATTGACGAACTCGATCGCATTAGGAGTCTTGACTTTCCTGTAGATGATTTTTGGGCTTTAATTCGTTATTGCTACAATCGACGGGCGATCGATCCAGCTTACAAACGTATAAACTTTGCTTTGTTTGGAGTAACCGCACCAGGAGATTTAATTAGAAATAAAAAACTTACTCCCCTTAATATTGGTAAAGCGATCGCCCTAGAAGGCTTTAAACTATCAGAAACCGAACCTTTAATTGCAGGTTTAATAAATGTCAGACAGCCTCATGCAATAATGCAGCAGATTTTGGCTTGGACAAACGGACAGCCTTTTTTAACCCAAAAGCTATGTCAATTGATAGTAAAAGAAAATTTGGCAATTAATACCGCACCAACCGATTTAGTAGATAAAGTAGTACGCGATCGCATTATAAATAATTGGCAAGCACAAGACGAACCAGAACATCTTAAAACAATTTGCGATCGCTTGCTATATAATCCTCGAACTGCGGGAAGAATCTTAGGTATCTATCAACAAATCCTCGATCCCCCCCATCCCCCCTTTAATAAGTAGGGCTGTTTCATTCTCTAAATAGAAAATGCGATCGCGAATAAATATCTTCAA
>CAYXWE010000926.1:0-1981 GCA_964468145.1 uncultured Pleurocapsa sp. | reverse complement strand
ATATTCTCAAGAATTTTGGAACAAAATATACAATTAATTTTGCCTAGGTACTTAAACAGGTATAGTTCCTTCGGTTTAATAATTGCTTAATATCAATAGTTCGTAGAATAAAGGTATCTTGGTAATTTAATGTATTAAGTCTAGATATCTTTAAGTCTAGATATCTAATGCCTTCAATATCCTGATATATAAACAAAGAAATATTTTCATACCTTAATTTCTGTAAACTTAGTTGTAATGACAGCAAAAGAAATAGATATCTGTGAATTATGAGGCTATAAATAAGGCTGAAATTAGATGGTTTAGAAACTATGCAAACAATAGCAGCAGTTAGTCTGGCTGGAGGACAGGG
Source organism: uncultured Pleurocapsa sp. (assembly GCA_964468145.1). Classification (GTDB taxonomy): domain Bacteria; phylum Cyanobacteriota; class Cyanobacteriia; order Cyanobacteriales; family Xenococcaceae; genus Waterburya. The sequence goes on along the minus strand of CAYXWE010000926.1, from coordinate 1,629 downwards.
AAAAACTACTACTTGTTATTTCCTTGCCAAGATGCTCGCAGAGACAGGTAAAAAAGTTTTGGCGATCGATTGCGATCCTCAAGCTAACTTGACTTTTTTCCTCAATCACGAAGTAGCGTCGAATCAGCCTACCTTACTTGAAGTCATAAAAGGAACAGTCTCTACAGTCGATGGTATCTATCCCACTAAAAATGAGAATTTATTTCTAATTCCCGCCGATAGTGGACTGGCAAAAGTATCTGAATATCTAAGTGGTAGCGGTACTGGTGCATTAATCTTACAGATTAGACTTCAAGCCATCCAAGAATTATTTGATTACGTAATCATCGATGTACAGCCGACAAGATCTCAAATTTGTCTGACGGCAGTAGGAGCAGCAGACTGGGTATTAATTCCCGCCGAGTCAGCAACCAAAGGTGTCAATTCATTACTCGATACTCAAAAATTCTTAGCCGAGCAAGCTAATGTCATGGCATTTAGAGGACAAATTTTAGGCATTATTCCTTTTCGCGATCGCTGGGTAGGAAGGACTCAAACCCTAGAGAGTAGAGACAATATCACTGCCATGAAAGAATTTGCCGATCGCGCTCCCGTGCTTCCTACTATTCGAGAATCGGAAAAATTCAAACAAGCAACTCGTCAGGGTCAACTTTTGAGTCAATTGGGAGCAAAAGATTTAGAGTATCCCTTTGAAAAAATAATTGAACTACTCGAAGACTGTCAAAAACCACAAGCAACTTCTCAAGGTAACAAATCTGGAATAGAAGTAGCAGTATAAATTTTAATCGGATGCCATCAACTATGAATCAAGATGCTTTAGAAAGACTGCGTAACAGAGCCAAACCCACTGTACAAAGTCGAGATTTATCAACCATTCCTTCAGTTAATAACAATAACCCTCCTATTGCTCAAGTAGATGTAACAGATATCTCAGATTCAGGCAATCAAGATGTAGAGATATCTACAAGTACAGATGCGATCGATACATCTTCTTCCACCCCTATTAGTAATGGATTAGCTTCATCAAGCATGGAGCTTAAGACTAAGCAAAGCACAATCAGATTGGAACACGAACTCAGCCAAAAAATAAGCCAAAGATGTCAGTCAGAAGAAATCAGTCGAGAAGTTTTTCTAGAAGCCTTGTTTGTGTATTTTGATAATCACAAATCAATACAGTCAAAGGTATTACAGGAGGCTCACAAGAGAGATAAACAGAGACAAAAGATTGCTAACTATCGTCGAGCTAAGTCAATGATCGAACGTTTTGGAAAAGAATAATTTTTCAAGCTAAACTACTTAAAGAGTGTTCAGCTTGAATGTATACCCAAATTATAACTATAATAGTATAAAAATACTATAATGATTGATTAATACGATAAAAAATAGTTGCAAATATTTTTTTCTTTTGTTACAAAGTCGAGGTATACAAGTAAGTTACTTATGGCTGATATTCAGAAATATTTCATCGAGTTCCACGTCAAAATAAAGCAGGATCGTTTCAAGGAAAATGAAACGCTCAGAGAGAAGCGCGATATCGTTTTAGACCGTCTCAAGAAGTACTGGCCCAAACTATTCGGCGTTGCTAAATAAGCAGTGGATTAAATAGGAATCGGTACTCTTTTAAATCTT
>CAYXWE010000925.1:0-1983 GCA_964468145.1 uncultured Pleurocapsa sp. | reverse complement strand
ATCTCTACGCAAATAATTACAGACGCGGGACTTCCCTGGCTAAAAGGTTAAAAAAGATCCTTCCCTACTTGAGTTGGAGAACAGCGATAAGTTTATTGCCTACCTACTGGAAAAATATAAACCCGCCACAATCAAGCCCCTCTTTTCTAACTGCTTGATGCCATCAGTCAACCTTGCTGTAAAGAAGGGAACTATAAAACGTAATCCTTATATGGACGTGGAGCTACCAAAAGGAGTAAAAAGCGAAATTGATTGTTATTCCTCTGAAGAAGTGAAAATAATTATTCAGAGGTTTTATGATTCTGAGTCTGATTACTATGGAACTCTCATTGAATTTATTGCTCTTACTGGTTGTCGTCCAGAAGAAGCAATTGCCCTTACTGCTGGCGACATTAAATCTAAAGGCGGTAGAAGTTACATCAGATTCAGTAAGGCATATAGTAATCGTGTTCTACTTCCACATACAAAAAACAGAGCAATTAGGTTGTTTCCCATCAACGAACAGCTAGAAGCTCTAATTGAGTTAATCGAGCCAGCTAAGAATGGAGGTACAAAAGAGATCCCGAAAGGTTTATTCTTTCCTAGTCCTAAAGGCAAATATATTACTTGGAACAATGTCAGAAATCGCCACTGGATACCTATTATTAATAAGCTCATGGAAGAGGGAAAATTGGATAGGTATATTAAGCCCTACAGTTTGCGTCATAGTGCCATCACAAGATGGCTGATGGAAGGTAAATTAGATATTGCCAGCGTAGCTAGATTATCTGGTAATTCTACTAAAGTAATTATGGACAACTACTGGAAAGCTAAAACAGGTTTTGACATACCCTTACTTTAATTACCTCAATATAACTAAGTGAAAGATAAAAAAGTATATCAAGTTGATACAGGAGGACTAAGGGGTGAATTACCTCTAACTGATTCTCAAAAAGATCAAATCTCAAAGTATATAAAATTAGTAGAATCAGGCGCACCATCTAGCGTGAATGTAATTAGATGGGTTGATGACAAAGAATTGAATACTGCCTACAGTCCTGGCTTTGATTTACTTAATATCGGTACAGATGTTCTGCCAGCATCTACACCCAAAGGACAAGGCACTCTTACAGCAAATAGCAGACTTACCTGGAAAAGCTCTATTGCTCATGAGTTAGTGGGACATAGAGAAGCAGCATTAGCGGGTAATACACAATTAGAAGATCCGTTAGAAGAAGCTCAAGCTAGTATAAGAGCAGCAAGATTTGCTCCCTCTCTTTCCTCTACTGAGAGATATACTTTACTTAGGGATGGCATTACTAGGTTATGCAAAGCTCATATTAGAATTCGTCAAGTTAAAAATATACTCTATATAACAAGTCGGTAGACAGCAATGAAAAACTTAAACTATAAAATACAGGACTGGTTTGAACATCCTGACTTTGGAATTATCGTTAGCATTGCTAATCCTGAACTTGATAAGTTATCTAACGATGAAATTAAAAATATAGTTGGCGATAGAGTAGCAATCTTAGATACTAATTCTCATGAAAAGAAATGGGCTAAAGTATCTGAGGTTGAAATTGCTAGTTCAATTATTGATAAAAAAAATGTCAATATTTGTCTGGGTAATTCTATTAAGCTTTCAGATATTAACCCTAATTCAAATATTGTCTTATCTAAAAAGATCTTAGTTTGAAGAACCCGAAGATAACTTATCTAGTTGTTGGTTAACTGTTTCTATTTGCTCCTCAACTTGTCTGAGTTGAAACTTTAAAGCAGCCTGTCTGGAATTAAGCTTATCTTTCAACTCACATAACCTAGTATGAATAGATGAAATAGGGCGTTCTTGTTGCTTGTAGAATTCTTGCCGATATTGTGTTTCCTGATTATCAAAAAACTCTATAAAGTCTGGAGATAAGTTAATTGGATTTTGCTTAGGGAGGGTCGGAAATCCTTCAATAGCAGGTCTAGAATTTTCTAATTCATAAGCGTATAACTCTT
>CAYXWE010000924.1:0-1983 GCA_964468145.1 uncultured Pleurocapsa sp. | reverse complement strand
ATCATCATGTCTATCGTCGCGATCGCCTAGAAAGTCGTCAAGGCAAAGGGGGAAAATGTCAAACTCCTACCCCAGAACAATTAGCCAGAATTGCCCAAGAAATAAAGCAAGCGAAGGATCTAGTTTATTCTCCAGAGCAAGTTTTAACTCAGTTAGAACAACTAGCCAACCTACTGCGGGAATACCGCATCTATGCGCGGGGAGGCAAACTAAAAAATCTACAATCTTTTGATAACGCGCAAATAAATACCGAAGGAATACAGGCATCTGTAATTACCAACGAAGACGAAGACGAAGAGGATAACCGCGATCGCTTTCTCCAGTCTTATCAACAGCAGTTTCAAGCAAGTTTGAGCGCATCGATCCAAGAAGTAATTACCACTCGCCTGAGTAAATTCAAAGGCAAAAAGGCAGCTAAAGCACCCCAGTATATTACTGCCATGAGATTATTTCATTGCGATGGGGAAACAATGGGAAAAATAGCTAAAATTGTCGGTTTGAAAGCTCAATTTCAAGTGTCGCGATTGCTTAATCTTAAAGAATTACGGGCAGATATTCGCCACAAAATATTACAGTCGATGACTAGCTGGACACTCGATCGAGTAAAAATAGCCGATCGGGCAGTATTAAAACAAAGAGAAATGGCGATCGCTTCAGCTTTGGGAGAACAAATTGATGAAGTGTTAGAAGCAGCCGAGAAACAAGCCAGTGTTGCCCAGAGTAACGAAAGTATCTTAGCTAAAAGAATCTGTAAATATGTCGATTCAATAGACAGCAAAAAATAAACAGTTTTTATCTTTATCTATGTATGAAAAGCAATTTTTTTGCATATCTTTTAAATTTCTAGAAATAAATATATATAAGAAAAAATAAAGGCGTTGGTAATTTAAAATATGAAACTCAAAAGTAGTTTTCTCGTAGCTGTTAGCTATCAGCTATTAGCTATTAGCTTTTTGAATACTCTTTACTAAGCACAAAGTTTTAAAATCATACCTAACTTTACCAACGCCAAAATAAACCCCAAGTCAGCCCAAGGGAACAATTGAACTTTTATCGAGCAACTATATTATGACGAACTTCAACAGCCAAACCAACAACCTTCTATTGGACTTTGATTCCCTTTCTCCTCCAGGGATTTCTTTAAGCCCTGCCCAAGTAGATCGGGCAATAGAATTAAGCAGAAATTTAGCCGATGGCAGTCGTCAGTGGCAGACTTATCTTAATGCTTTGGCTTTATTGGGTTTTGAAACTTGGGTTAGCCGAAGAGATAGTTCTTTATTAATTAACGCGGATAATTGTTCGGTACAACAGCCGAAGTATACCAGCTTTATTGATGGCGTATTTAATTTAGAGGTAGGAGAGTTTAAAGTTTGCTTGGTAACTAATGGGGTATTGGTTGACGAGGTGATTACTATAGATCGGGCAGTAATAGATTTACCAGAATATACGGCTCATTTTTATGTTTTGGTCAACGTAGTTGAAGAACAACAAGAAGTTAATATCGATCGCTTTATTACTTACAATGAATTAATCCAACATCAGGAAAATACTAATCTAACTGCGGATGCAGATTGGACTTACGAATTCCCTTCAGCTTGGTTTAATAGAGAAACAGACGATTTATTATTATATCTGCGCTGTCTAGAGCCTACTGCTATTACTTTACCCAGTACTAGTCCTCTTAATACAGATATTCAAAACAGTTTAGAATCCTTGCTACCTCAACTACAGTCTACCCAATCCTTGCAGGAAGTATTGACTTGGGAGCAAGCAGCAGAAATTTTTCGCAATCCTAATTTATTAACCTGGCTTTACGAACTAAAAACTACTAATACTAGTCTCGCTAATGCTTTAGAGAATCTTAGAAATAGCTTAAACGAAAGCGTTAGCAACATCACCCAAACCGCAATTAATGTCAAAGCATGGCTTTCTGACGAACTCGATCGCGTCGCTCAAAATCTTGCTTGGACGCTTTTACCTGCT
>CAYXWE010000923.1:0-1986 GCA_964468145.1 uncultured Pleurocapsa sp. | reverse complement strand
TAAACTTTTCCGCCACCCCAAAGGATGCCACGGATTTCAGGCTGAATTAAAATGTGTCCTGCAACAGCTTCTAGATCTTCATCGGTTAGATTGCGCATCATAGGATAAAGATCGGAACGAGTAGTGTTGGGATGGAATTCATAAATATCTCTTTCTCCATCATAAGTTGTGGGATTTTTGAGATAATCTACAATTCCTTCAATATTGTCTCTAGCAGGATAAGCATTAGCCAGAGCAGTCGAACCCAAGTTAACGTTGGGGTTAGTTTTGGTTGCGCCACCTTTATGGCAATAAGAACAAGAATCAACAAACACTTTTTGTCCTTGCTTGACTTGTTTTAGACTCAAAGTAACCTGTTCTCCATTTTCATTTAGGGGGACAGTACGAATACCTTCGTCCATTTCTAGTGCATTGACGCTACCAATATTAAATTGAATTGCCATAAAAACGGCAGCTACAGTAGCAAATAAAAATCGCTTCAACATTGTTCTCCTCAAAAGTTTTAATTTGATGGCGGTGCTATAAAAATGCCCGCCTTATACATAATCTTCAGTTATTTATCTTGACAGAATACCTTATGGTTGAAAAAAACAGTAACCAATCTTATCTTTCTTGGTAAATCCATAATTATTGAGGATTTAGTCAGATATATTCGCTAGTTCGCTTTATTTATTGTTTTTTTCAGCTAAAATTTCCAAGATAATTGTTTTAGCATCTTCCAATGCCAAACAAGTACGCTCGTTTTTATAGTTTATTTTAAAGCGATCGCAAAGCTCAAATACAGCTTGTGGTTCAATTTGGTATTCTGCTGCCAGATCGGCAATTGATAGTTCTGCAAAGCCCATAAGCACTTTCTAGCTCAATCTTGGGGAATAAGATTGAGTGAATTAATAAATTGTCAGGATTAAATTATTCAGTAATTATGTACTATGCTAGGATTTTTTGAAAGTCCGATCGAGTAGTATTGCTCTATCGAACTGTTATTCCTAGACGGTAACTATTATCATCCCATTTAACAGAACCAAGTACGGAAAAATTTTGTGTAAATTATGTCATCGCTCGATCCATCTGAGGTAATAGTAAAGATCTTAAATCCACCACCCGACCGATAACGGCGATCGCGGGAGCTTGAAATCCGGTACTATTTATTTGTTCGACAATGGTTTCGAGAGTCCCTACTAACTGAGTTTGGTCTGGTCTAGTACCCCAACGAATCATGGCAATGGGAGTATCGGCAGCCATTCCCCCTGCGAGTAGTTGCGGAATAATTGTCGGCAGGTTGTGGACTCCCATATAAATAACAATGGTTTCCGAACCTTGGGCGATCGCTTCCCAGTTTACTTCGGGACGATATTTTTCCACCGCTTCGTGTCCCGTGACAAAAGTCACTGAAGAATTGTACTGTCGGTGAGTTACGGGTATTCCCGCATAAGCTGGCGCAGCAATACCAGAGGTAATTCCTGGTACAACCTCTACTGAGACTCCTGCAGCGACCAACTCCGCCATTTCTTCTCCACCTCGACCAAAAACAAAAGGATCGCCACCTTTGAGTCGAACTACAACCGCATTAGTTTCAGCTTTTAGTCTCAATAATGCGGTGGTTTCACTTTGCGGTAAAGAATGACGACCGCTACGTTTGCCCGCATTAATTTTTTCTGCTTTTGGGTTGATTATGCCCATAATTTCTGGGCTTACCAGAGCATCATAAATCACGACATCTGCGTGTTCTAGTAACGTTTTGCCTTTGACCGTGAGTAAACCAGGATCTCCTGGCCCTGCCCCAACTAAATAAACCTTACCAACATATCTTTCTTGATTCATATTGCAATCGAGAATCTAAAATTTTTGAGCGATTAATTCTACTAAAGCGGGGGTTGCACCCAAAGGCTGACTCAAAACCAAATCAACATCTGGATATTTTGCCTGTAGTGCGGATGCCTCATCTGCGATCGCTTCAGTAATTTTACCTGGAAATAGAAAGTAAGG
>CAYXWE010000922.1:0-1989 GCA_964468145.1 uncultured Pleurocapsa sp. | reverse complement strand
TTCGCGATCGCATTCAAACTCTCTGCCTAAATTCCATTCTCGTTTTAACAACCGCAATAATCCAGGAGTATTTTTAATTGTAGACATTAGGGGTGGCTTGCTGAATTTTGCCCCCCGCGTCAAAAACTCTAAACTTTCGGGGGGTAAACCCATACGACGGAAGATTGTACCTAAAAGGGTGACGTTAAAATAAGCACTACCAAAGTGAAGGGTAGCAGTCGATTCAAAGTTTAAATCTTTGGCGCGATTTCCTAGAACAATGGTAAACAGTTTGCCCCAAACGCCACAGGTAAGGGGTTGATTGATCGACCAAGTAAGGGGACGAATTTTCCCAGGAATAACTTCGGCTGCAATACGTCGCGTCCAAATTGGCTGCAGGGTAGTAATAGGACGTACCTGCAATAACCAGAGTTTCTCGCCATCGTAAGTCCATTCAATATCTTGAGGAATACCTTCAAACAACTCTTCCATCTCTCTCGCCAACAGCCCTACTGACTCAATAATTTCTAGGGGAATATTGGCTCGTTCCGATTGAATACTTTCTGCAGTAACGGTAATGGGGTTGTTGCTTCGCGCTTCGGTTTCTAGATCTGCTTCGGGAATAGTAACGCGATATCTTTGGGGGGTGAATTTACCAGAGACGATTTTGGTGGCTTTTCCTGCTAGGGCTTCTACTGCTACTGTATCGGTTAATCGATTGACAGGATCTCGACTAAAAGCAACTCCACTATATTGTCCTGCAATTTCCTTTTGAATCAAAACCGCCATAGCTTCTTCTGCTTGGTTATTGTGACGGCGGTATTCAAGAGCGTTACCTTCTATATAAGAAGCTTGCACTTGAGCGATTGCCAAACGCAATTTTTCTCGATCGGTTACATTTAAAATACTTACATATTGTCCCGCAGCAGAAGCCGTCTCGGAATCTTCTCCCACTGCAGAAGAACGAACTATTAAAGGAGATGCTACAGAAGGCTCTAGTCGATTGACTAAAGCTTGGGAATCATCTCCTGGGCGCAATACCCAACCATCCACTACAGGATAACCGAGGCGTTTTAGTAGACTGAGGTTAGCAGCTTTTTTACCTACCTTTTTTGGGTCTAATTTCTCGTCTAAAGTAATAATATTTCTGTCTCCTTGAAAAAAACGAAACATCCTATTTGTGCTGGCTTTATCTGTAGAGCTAGCCAAATCTAAATCGTCGGGTATATTCTGATAAATCCAAGCCAGTAAACTAGCTAAAGCAAAAGTAGCGATCGCATATTCGGGTTGACTGGGATGACGCAAGCTAACGATCGCCACCAACAAAACTAATGCACCATATTTGCCTATAATGCGATCGCGAATAATAGTAAAGCCCACTAAACTAATTAACCACGTCAATCCTGCTGCAACGGGATCGTGAGCTACAATGCCCCACACTGCATTGGTTGTTCCCGCGCTTTTACCCATCCAATAACGCCCCATTACCAGAGCGATAATTGCCAAAATCTCCCAAGGAGAACCCTCAGGAAAAAAGAATCGGGCGAGCAATACTGCTGCTACTCCTTTGGCTGCTTCTGAGAGTACTGCACTAACCCCTGCTAGCTTTCCTCCGTGGTAAAAAGCTGCCGATACAGAAATATTACCCGTTCCCAACTTGCCTAGTTGACGACCTGTAATTGTGTAGGTAATCCAGTCTATGAGGGGAAGTCCGCCTAATAAAGGACAAATAATAAAAACTGTCAGCGAACCCCAAATTGGTGTCAGGTTCATATATTGCGATCGCTACTCATTTCACTAATTTTGATACCAGTAATCTTAATAATTTTTCTAAAAAGATTCTAGGCGAAGTCATTGTACTGACATAATTAATTTTATCTACCCGCGAGAATGGAGAATTAAAACAGCAATAAGATTTAATGACATGGCGATCTCTTTATCTTTTGCAGTTGCTCTTTTAACCAAAATATTTTTTCTAGTAAATAACATTAAAAAAGTCAATAACCATTG
>CAYXWE010000921.1:0-1992 GCA_964468145.1 uncultured Pleurocapsa sp. | reverse complement strand
TTATTCCACGTACCGTCGTTCGCTAGGAGATCGCACCCACAGAGTGCAAAAACCTCTTTTGGTTTCCCGCCCCTCCAAACGCAGCACTACACCCAGCTTCTCGGCATCTCGTTCGCATAAGAATGTACCGCCTCGCTTTTGTAGCAGAACTTGATTCCACTCCATCAGCTCTTTGGCATACTGACCTTGGGTGCTGGTAGCCCACCGAACGAGTTCGGGGTTTTCTCTGGCTGACTTACCGATATCGCTCATTGCCCATTCCAGTGCCTTTGCTTCTTCTAGAGTCAGCTGTCTTTGTCCCTTGGGATCTGGTTCTGGTGGCGGTGGTTTATAGAACATAGGAATTGCCAAACCCAACACCACACCTACAGAAATTGACAGAAATACATAGAATGCTGCTTTAGTTAAGGCGATCGCATCGTGGCTAATTTTAGTAAAGGCTGCTTTTTTGATTACCGTGTTGGCTGCATCGGTAATCTTGTCGCTATGGGCATCTAAAGCTGCTGCTGAAGCTATTTCTAGTGTTTCCTGGGTGTTTTTGATATAGCCTTGAAGAGTTTTAGAATGCTCTAAAAATAAAGCATGAGAATACTTCAGCCGTTTTTGCCAGTCTTTGCGCCACTCCTGGTATTGCTGAGCGAATAAAGCCTCAATTTCTGCTGGTTTTTTATGTAAGAGTAACTCGATTTTTCCCGTAGCTATCAGAAAGATGAATAGAGGATCGTCGCCTTTGATGTCTGTTTCCATTGCCGTTCGCAGTACGATTTCTCGCTCGCGATCGCTCAGATTTTGCAAAGCAGTCGCCATAAATGCCCGATTTTTAGCCTCGGTACTTCTAGCTGTTGGATAATCAGAACCGTAGAAGGTTTGACCGTCAGAATCATCGGTTGCTATCTCATCCGCCAGTAGATCTTCAGTGCCATCTTCAGCACATTCAGCCAAAGTTTCGATTTCTGCGGGGGTTAATTCTTGACTCATTTCTTATTCGCCATCGCTTCAGTAGAAGATGTGCCAAACTTCCCAGTGCTTTCAATAGCTGCCATCGTCTCGCTCAGAAATGTTTTAACTCTCTGACGAGACAACAGGGGTAACTCCGCCATCACCTGAGAAAAAGGCTGCTTTTTACGGTCGATAAACTCGATATCGGTACGACGCAACCCTGGAAAATTAATTTCTTGAAACTGATGCTTGGACTTTAATCCAGACAAGCGATCGCCCGAATCAATTTCCGACCAATCTAGCCTTAGACCTTTATTACGAACTAAGATATGAGATAATTTTCCTTTGTATGTCTGCAATGAATCTTTCAGTAATTCTAAAGAGATATCGCTGCCGTTAGAGAGAAAAAACTTGCAAAAGCTAACACCGCTTTCTTGGGCAAAACTCTCTGATAATAGGTCATTACCTTCAATCCAAAACTTAACTTGTTGGTGAACTTTAGCTGGAAGATTGACAATGACATCCTCTTTCATTGCCAGTTCGATTAACTTATCGACATCACCTGCTGTCTGCGAATACATCACCGTCGCCTCATCAGAAGCAGTAAACTGAATATCCTTGATGCCCTGATAGATTTGAGCGACATCGGGTTTGGGATCGGTATCGACTAACTTATAAGCGAGCTTTTTTTGTTCGAGAAAGTGAAGCAAACATCGACAAAAAAGGCTTTTGCCCATGCTCCCCTTTTCGCTATCGATAAAGAATATAGTTGCCATTATACTGACCTAATTAAAATTGATTGAATTAAAGTTGATTTTTGAAGAGCCTGTCGGCTCAATGTGTGTGAAAAATTCCTAAATTAATGGAGATTCAATTCATGGCTAGACGCACATCTCAATCTTTAATGCAGAAAATCTTTGCTGATGCTGAAGAACGCAGATATAAAGCTATTTATTATGTAGCTAAAGAAGTATCTGGTCGTGCTTTATCTAGAGTCCACAAGGAAAAAGGTAAAAAGTTCAACTGGGATGCTTTTGGCAAAAAGTTCGAGCA
>CAYXWE010000920.1:0-1994 GCA_964468145.1 uncultured Pleurocapsa sp. | reverse complement strand
GGACACACGAATGTCCTTACTTTGCGGAAAAGGTGCTTCGGCGGGGGTCTCCCCCCCCCGAACCGCTAATTCACACTAAGCGTTTTTAGGGCAAATCTACATCTGCAGTAGGTTGATTGCTAGCCTGCTGTTGGCTGTTGTGAAAATTACTCTCTCTTTTAAAGAGTAAATAAATTCTCGAAAAAATTGCGATCGCTTTTTCAAATGAAGATGCTCGTACTGATTCTTTTAAGATGATTGCATAACCATCTGCGCCAAACTGAATTCTATATTTTTCAGTTTCGCAATCATTAGTTATATTAGTTTGTTGAGATAATAAATCAGTTGGTATTTTGGCACACAAAGTATCTCCGAAGTCGTATTCGTACCACTGTAAATTTAGCTTTTCAACTTCATTATTAATTTTTAAATAGTTCATCAGCTTGCTTGTAGATAAATTGCAATATTTTGTAATCTACTATGGTTTTAGCTTCAATATTTTATTTTTTTGATGAAAAAAGACAGTTTTACAGGGATTTATTAATATGTTTATTTTAGGAAGATAAATCTAAAATATGTCTATTTTGACGAACGTTCGGCAAAGATTGAAAGCAATACTTCATAATTATAGAGTTGCCATCAATCCTTAAATAAATGTCAAAAGTGTAAATTGATTCTAATGATTATCTATTGCATAATGCAACTATATATTATCTACTTCTGCTGCTTCACAAATTCTACAAAAAGTATTGCTATTAACTGATGGCTTGGCAAGGAAGTTAATATGTAGACTGAATGTATTTTCGCACTATCGGTTGAATACTGTATAGGTTTTGGCGATCGCTGTGACTAATTTCTAAAAGCGATCGCCGATGAAGTCGATTTAAGCAATCTATAATTTGAGCGCAACTGAACTGTCCCTGTTTCCTATTTAGTGCGATTAATTCTTTGAAATAAAATATTCAAATAAAATATTCAACCAGTCGCTCATTCAACCAGTTGCATATTTTTGTTTTTTCGCGCCACTTATTAGACTCTCGATCGCTCTGCTATAACCAGATAACAATCAGCTAGTTACTAGATAGCGATAAGCGGTTGTCTCGCTCGGTCATGCCAGGCGATCGCTTTTTCTTGATATTTTGATTAACTTTTTCTTTTTTAGGTAATTAGTGGCGTATTCAACTGGTTGCCTAAAAAAAATATTTTAGTTTAATTTTTCCCTGCGCCTCTACACGATCCCGTATTACAATTAATTACACCTACCTATCTAAATAAAGCATTTTAATTAATGCTAGACGTAATAGACAAAATATTAGTTATCAGAATTTAGTATGTTGTAAGACTATGAATGTTGAGCAAATAATTGAAACTCTTCGCACCAATCCAGAATCTTGGGAGGTTATTTTCCAAAGTGATGATTCGATTGTATTTGCTTGGGGTGATTACCGCTTTACTCGACTCAGCGATCGCTTTGATTGTGTCACGATCCTCAACAGTAAGTACGACCGAGTTAATATTGACTGGGCTGCAAATGACCCCGATATTTCCCAGCTATACCAGGGATTGGTTAGTAAACATCTAGGAGTTAATGCACTTAAACGTTGACCAGGGCTTCGCCCTTGAAGGCAGAGGGCAGAGGGCGTGAGGTGCCGAAGGATTAAATCAACTTCCTCCTTTCTCCTTCAGGATACAAGCAGAGTCGTTGACGACGGAAAAGCGTTTGGGAGAGGTACAAGCGGATTCCAAACCGCTCACCTTCTGCACCTCACGCCTTTGTAGCGCAGCGTCCAATAGCCTTCTTTTGACGATTGGCAAACTTCTCTTATTTTCTATCGTTTTTGAATATCCGCATTGTAGTATATGTAGTCATAATACGAGTAATACAGTCAAAATCTGGCTTATTCGATAGTTTTACTTATTTTTGTTAGGTTCAAAACTGAAGAACTAAGAGATTTTACTTATGAGTCAATCAGTAGAACAGCAAAGAGCCGCTATCCTAGAAGAAAGAGCTAGGA
>CAYXWE010000919.1:0-1996 GCA_964468145.1 uncultured Pleurocapsa sp. | reverse complement strand
GAATTCTTTTCCTGGGATGGCAGTCAACTACCTTGGTAGAGCTTTAGTCTAGGGCTTTTTTTCTAATTGATGACACGCCCTAGTTAGCCAATGCTTCAATCAGCCGATCGATTTCCTGCTGTAATTCCCGATTCCACTTATCTCGATATTGACTGAGATCGAGATTTTCCACGGATAAAGCTCGAATTGCAGGGGCGATCGACTCGACTGAATTATCTACCAAAACTGCCCAGTCGCCGAACATCTTTTGAGTCAGAGAAGTTTGACTAATGACTAACTGAGTATCTGAAGAAAGTGCCTCGCAAGCACCACTAGGTTGAGTTGCATTGCTAGTAGTCAGCACTAAAGAAGCTAAACTCGATCGCAGCATTCGATGATATTCTTCTGTTGCCAAAAAACCAGTAAGCTTAACATTATCCAATTCTTGCAAACTAGCAGCAGTGTCGGGAGGTAGCTTGTTGATGTCCGCAGTGATAACAAATTGATATTCTGATAACTCTCTCATGGTGTCGATCAAAAGTTCTACAGGTTCATCCCAAGGATCGAAAGAGGCAATAACTAGAATCTGCTTGTCTTGGCGTTGTAGAGATGGCTCGGAAACTATCGGCACGATCGGATCGCAGATGGTAAACAATTGCGAATCTGGAGAAATCTTGCTCACCAGTTGATACATTTCTGAATTATGAACGATAATACCCAGGGCGTTTTTTAACAGAGTTTGGCTAAAGGGTAATTTTTGCCACATCTCCACTTGAAACAAGGGATTATGAGCGTCAATTATATATGGCGTTTTGGTCAACCACGCAGGTAAAGCACTAAAGGTTGGCGGACACTGTGCTACTACAAAATCGGGCTTTTGAGTCAAAATATCTCTGATACTGACAATCAATTTGAAGAAGTAATCTAGAGGACGTAGATATTTACTTCTGAATAGATGAGCAATAAACTTTAAACGACATCCTATCAGAGGGGCGAGAACTTCTGGTCTTCGTTGATATTTTTTCCAAACTAAAAATAAACCAGATGTATTAGTTGCTGTTAAGTTTTCAGACATTAATTTTAAATTATCTATATTTCTACATTTTTAGAAGTTTAAATCTTAGATGCAGGTGAAATTTTATCATCATCCAAAAATTAAATAAAAAAAAAGGCTAGCAAACAAGCTAACCTTCAAACTGTTACGGAAATCTATCAAAATTACCAAAGGGCGATCGCGCCTTGGGCAACCAATAAATCTAACCCCCTGCAACCGCAGGAACAATACTTACTTCGTCCCCATCATTTAAAGCTGTATCTGTACCTTCTAAGAAGCGAATATCTTCACTGTTGACATAAAGGTTAAGAAAACGACGAGGTTTGCCTGTTTCGTCACAAATTCGCGCCTTGATACCAGGACAGTTATTTTCTAAAGCGTTAATCAATTCATCAATATTACTACCGCCACATTCGATAGTAGCTTGATTATTAGTGAACTTTTGCAGGGGAGTAGGAACTAATACTTTTACGGTCATGATCGATTAAGAATAAATGGTCAATGTAATAAATGTTTAAACGTTAGTTTGTTGCCATTCCAAACGCTCTAGAGTGCGAGAACGTTCTAATGCACGCTCGAAACTTTCTAGTTTTGGTTCGATAACAAAAGGTTCGCTAATATAACCCTGTACTGCTTCTTGAGTTTTTAAGCCATTACCAGTAATATAAACCACAGTTTTCTCGTCAGGATTGATTTTACCAGCCTCAACTAGCTTTTTAAGTACCGCAATGGTAGTACCACCAGCAGTTTCAGTAAAGATACCTTCGGTTTCGGCTAGTAGCTTCATGCCTTCGACGATCTCCGCATCGGTAACGTCTTCAATATTACCGTTAGTTTTGCGGGCAATGTCTAAAGCATAGTAACCATCAGCAGGATTACCGATCGCAATGGATTTGGCGATAGTATTTGGTTTTACAGGAGTTACAAAGTCTCTACCTTCTTTAAATGCTTGGGAGATGGGAG
>CAYXWE010000918.1:0-2000 GCA_964468145.1 uncultured Pleurocapsa sp. | reverse complement strand
CTAGCCATCAATGCTCTAGCTTTTAGTCCCGACGGCAAAACTCTAGCTAGCGGTAGTAAAGATAGAACTATCAAACTCTGGAATCTTTCCAGTCAAGAAGAAGTTGCTATATTTGCAGGACACAAGCAAGGAGTCAATGCCATTACATTTAGTCCAGACGGACAGATAATAGCTAGCGCGGGGGCAGACGGGACTATCAAACTATGGAATAGAAAAACTCAAACCGAGATAGGTGCGATCTCTACTCCCCAGGGGCAGACTGGCGCGATCGCTCTTGCTGCAGACGGTCAAACTTTTGCAGGTAGCAATGAAGGAGGTGCGATTATACTTTGGCAGATTTAAGTAACCTGAGTTCGGGTGACACGTTCCCTGGACGGACGACCTGGGGACTTGAGAAAACCGACCCCTCTGTGTTCTCTGCCTCCTCTGCGGTTTATTAAAAAAAACTAGACTACTAACATAACAAAAGATATTTTTACCTATCCCAAACTAAAGTTAAGGAACTAAAGTAATACTAAATCCTGTTTAGAAACAACATTAAAAAGCTGTGTCAAGGTAGTCCGCAGTCCGCGTGACGTGCAGAAGGGTTTTAGCTATGTTTTTACGTACAATTTCATTCAAAACAATGTAAACTAGCGTCTACATTGTGCTTGCCGTTCTCTCTTTAGATTTTTTTAATTTGTATTAAGTACTTAATGCAGTAAATTTTTATAATACAAACATCACAAATATTAGTTTTAATGCTAAATCAAGCTGAAAAAAACATATCAGATTTTTACAATGGTGTTGGCTGGGAATCAAAAGGAGAAGTAACAGAAGATGCAAAAAGATTTGAAGACTTAAGAGAATGTGCCCAAGAATATGTGAGCCAATGCAGGTTAAGAGTATTAAGGCACATACCTGATTCGGGAGAAAATATCCTAGATATGGCATCTGGTCCTATTCAATATAAAGAATATTTAGAGTATTCAAAAAATTATCAGAAAAGATATTGTGTAGACCTCTCATCTAAAGCATTAGCTAGTGCTAAAAGAAAAATTGGAGATCGTGGTGAATTTTTATGTGGCAGTTTTTTTGACCTCAACTTAGAAGATGATTTTTTCGATTGTGTCATAAGTCTCCATACTATTTACCACATGGATCGGAATAAGCAGGAAGAAGCGGTTAGAAAATTAATTGCAGTTACAAAACCAGGTAAGCCCGTAATTATTGTCTATAGAAATCCCAATACACTGATTGAATACTTTGTTTTACCCTTGCGTACTCTTAAGAAAACATGGTCAGTCTTGATAAATAAATTGACTAACAAGAAAAATGAAGCTGAGATCTATGCTTTTGCCCATCCGCTTATTTGGTGGGATAGATTTGGCAATCTAGCAGATATAGAGATATTACCTTGGCGTTCTTTTTTCTCGCCACACCAGAAAATCTTGATACCCAATAATAAATTTGGCAAGAAGATGCTCAATACTCTCTTCAAGATGGAAGAAAAATTTCCTAATTTCTTCGTTAAGTATTTTCAATATCCGATGATCATCCTAAAAAAGAAAGAGTATTCTCAGGAAAATTAGAACCAAGGTGGGGTATAGCAATGATTAGCAAATTTCACTTTGACATCCTCACCCTCGAAAGCGCGAAGCAGACGGGGGTGATTCCCTAGAACAGAGTAACTGTTTAGGGATAGTTGATAGTTCATCGCGGATTGCCGAGGCACCAGGTGTTACCCCCACTCCCTACCCATTTTTTACCATCGTGGCTATGTCCCCGCTCAATCCTATTAAACCTGAGTTCAATTATCGAAACAGTTATCGACCAACTCAAAAATATTTCCCAAATTGAGCATTCTCGTCATCGATTGCGAAGCGTTGTCCGTTGGCATCGCCAGTACATTTTGGCGTTAACGTTTTATGTGGTTTAATTGCGTACTGCTAAGTAGCTCCACTTAATTAAACATCAAACCGACAACCATATTTAGGGGAGTAGGGGATTAGGAAAGTAAG
>CAYXWE010000917.1:0-2003 GCA_964468145.1 uncultured Pleurocapsa sp. | reverse complement strand
GCCAATATTCAGAATACTGTCAGGTATACACAGCTATCAGCAGCTAGATTTGAAGGATTATGGAATTGAATCGAAAAAAGTGATTGTGAAATCCTTATGGGGCAAGAGTTTCAGGCTAGATTGCCCCTGGTGACAGCTTCGCTAGTTTCACCCCTACTTGACGAGCTAGAAAACTTTTCAGTCTATCTATGGTTTTCATCTGCTTCTTCTCTCGACCATAATAATTTATCTACTACTTCTAAATCCCCGCTATTGGGTCGATAACCGCAAGCTTCTTCCCAGGCATTAATTAATTCCTCTAACTCGTCAAAGTTGGTTGGTTTCTTTTTTAATAGAGCAATCAATTTAGTCTTAGTTCGTGCTTCTGCTTTATCGATTCCTAACTTTACTAGCTGCAATTCAAAATTAGGATTATCGCTGTTGAAAAGAATATCTGCAATGTCGCTATCGAATATATTTAATAGTTCTATGGGTTCGTTCATTATTGATTTTCTTTTTCTATTTTCATTAATTTTCTTAACTTACGAATCACCACAGCAGCATTTGATTCTGGCTTGCCCTTTTCATCTTTTCCCCTTGCTTTTTCCAGCCAATCTCTCATCTCTTCATCGGGTCTGAATTGCCATTTAGGATTTTTGCGTTCGTATTCGGCTTTGGACTTTTTGATAACATCTGGATTTTTCTTGTCCCATTTCTGTTGGGGAGTTAAGTTTTTATCAGGCATTGTTTATGATCGTTGATGCTCGTAAACCTCTAATTTATTCTGTAGTTTAATAATATTTTTTCGATATATTTTAATTCTTTCTCTATCTCTATTAGTAGGGTTATCCATTCTTGAGATATCCATATTATCGGTCATGTCGGCTATTTTTACTCTCAATGCCAGGGAATTATCCATGACCCTTTTCAAATAATCATTACATTTTTCTCCTTTACGTTTGGTAATGGCATCAATAGCTTCTATAATTTCTTTGCTGAATCCTGCTACTTTTAAATCTTCGAGAGTCAGGTCTGAATCTTCAACGCTATCATGAAGGACTGCAACTATTTTTTCTTCCACAGTTTCGACATTATTCATCACTCTGAGGGGATGACCGATATATGGTTGACCTCCTTTATCTACCTGCCCTTCGTGGGCAGTATGCGCTATTTCAATTGCTTGATTCAACATGATTAACTAAAGTAGGTTCTATCCAATGCCATTGATACTGCCATTTTTCCCTCGTTCCGTGTCTTCTTCTTGCCCAATGTCCTCGTCGATAGTGTTTTCTCGGTTGTCTAACTAATTTCTTAATTGACTTTGAATATTCTCTACTTTGCGAATATACTCGACCTATCCAGACTGGATTTCTAGCAACAGAAGATGGGAGTTTACCAGCATTACCAAACCCCATACCTTTTGATTCACTTGTCGGCTTATCTAATAATTCTGGCTTGTAATTAAGCACCAGCATTGTATTTAGTAAAAATCTACTAATTTGTTCGATAATCAGTTTATCTTTTTCAGATTTTGCACTAATTCGGATGTTTTCTGACAAATCGATAATTCCCGCAAAAAGACTGAGGCGATCGCTGCTAGTTGTCCAGATGATTACTGGTTCTTCTGAAATGTCATCGTGACGAAGTTCTGGAGGCATTATCATCACCTCAAAATACAACCAGTTTATACTTTCAGTTTCACCAAATCCCGAATACTCGATACAGCCCTTGGGTAACAATAAAATCCCGCTATTAATGAAAGGTTTTAAACCAGTCCAATTATCAGGAATATCGGTTATTTTTAATGATTCTGCTAATTCTGAATCCAACCAATAACAAGGTAGAAGTTCGTTTTCTGCTTGTTTTGCTGCATATAAAAACATCTTTGCCGAAAAACTTTCTGCTGTATTAGCTAATTCTTCTGATAAATTACCTTCTAAATATTGCTCGGTTAACAGAATTTGTGCTGCAAGATTGACAGCTATATTTTGAGTATTAGTGTAACCTTTTACAGAATGATAGTT
>CAYXWE010000916.1:0-2004 GCA_964468145.1 uncultured Pleurocapsa sp. | reverse complement strand
TTCGCCAAAGTACTTATAGAGAAATATTTCAAGACTCTATTGGTGAAATTTTATTAGAAAACAAAAGATTAAAATTGCTAGTTTTTGATGAAATAAAAGAGGAAATACAGCAATGGATAACCTAGAAAAATATCGAGATATTATTAGCCAAGTTTTAACCGAATACGCCAAAATACCCTATGCTTATGGGGAACTAGAAAGAAAATTAGTAATAGACCCAGAACGCAACAACTTTTTACTTTTAACAATTGGTTGGCAAAACAAAACTAGAATACACGGCTGCTTAGTTCACCTTGAAATTATTAACAATAAAATCTGGATACAGCGAGATGGTATTGAAGACGGCATTGCCAATGATTTATTAAACGCAGGAATACCTAAAGATAAAATTGTCCTAGCTTTCCATCCCCTCAGCGTTCGCCCCCATACCGAATTTGCCGTATCTTGAATTTTCCCCCCGAATTTCGGGGGGTTAGGGGGGATCGAAAAAACTATCCGAGCAGTTAAACGACCTTACTCAAGAAGCGGTAGATAAAGCCATCGAAAAACATCGTCTGCGGGGCGAATCCATTGCTATTAGTGACGAGCAAGGAAATGTGAAAATTGTTCCTGCCAGTAAAATAATTAAACCAAAAACAAAATAAAGATGAAAAAAGTAATTAATAAAATCAATGTCAAAGAACAAAAAAGTGACTTTGCTTATTGGCAAAAACAACCACCACAAAAACGCTTAGAAGCATTAGAAGAAATCCGCACCTCATACCACCAATATAAGTACAATGCTGAACCAAGACTTCAAAGAGTTTATACAATTATTAAACGATAACCAAGTAAAATATTTAGTTATTGGTGGTTATGCTGTAGCAATACATGGTCATCCCCGCTATACCAAAGATATCGATATTTGGGTTGAAATGAGTCCAGAAAACTCTCAAAAGCTCATGAAAGCATTAGCAGAGTTTGGCTTTGGCAGCTTGGGATTGAGTGCTGAAGATTTTCAAGCAGCAGATCGAATCGTTCAATTAGGTTATCCTCCTAACAGGATAGATTTAATTACTACTCCCGATGGAATAGATTTTGAGACTTGTTATCGAGAAAAAATAGAGGTTGAGATAAACAATATCAAGGTCAATTTTATTGATTTAAAAAATCTCAAAAAAAATAAACAAGCATCTGGAAGATTGCAAGATTTAGCAGATATAGAAAATTTATCAGAGTAAGATTCTCGATAAATATCGGGAACTATAGGAGAAGAAGCATAATTTGAGCAAGCGTATGGCATCAAACTTTGAATTTCTAAAAGAACAATTCCCCGAACTCTATAACCATGCCACCCATACAGAAAGTATGGTTTACTCTGCTCCTCGTGCTAGTTGTTTCTACGCTCGCTTTACTTTAGAGCAAGCTGTTATTTGGCTCTACGATAACGATGCTTATTTAAGACTTCCCTACGATAATAATTTAGGCGCATTAATTCACGAACCAACCTTTAAAGACAATCTCAAACCTGGGCTATTTCCCAAAATAAGAGCCATTCATAAAGTTGGTAATCTAGCAGCCCATAGTGGGAGAAAAATTGCTACTAAAGACTCTCTACACATCATTGAAGAGTTATTTCACTTTCTCTACTGGCTCGTTCGCTACTACTCTCCTAAAGGTAAAAGCCTCTCAACTACTACCTTTAACCGCCAATTAATACCTAACCTCAAAGAGCAACAAGATAAATCTCAAAAAGAACTAGAACAGCTAGAAAACAAGCTGTCTCAAACCGAGCAGATGCGCTCTATTGCTGAAAAAAGGCAACAGCAAACAGAAAAAGAATTAGCAGACCTCAAAGCTGAAATAGACCGAGTAAAAGCTCAAAATGAAGCAGTAGCCGACACCCACGATTACAACGAAGAAGATACTCGCCGTTATTTAATCGATATTTTGCTCGATGAAGTTGGTTGGACTCTTGAATCTCCCGAATCTAGGGAGTATGAAGTATCGGGAATGCCTAACAGT
>CAYXWE010000915.1:0-2010 GCA_964468145.1 uncultured Pleurocapsa sp. | reverse complement strand
AGATTTTCAGGTAATCTAGAATTGGAATAGCAATTTTCTGTGAACCTGCCGAAGACTCATTAACATTGGTAATAGAAACATTGAGAGCATCATCTATAAATTGTTCCGGTGATGAAAAACCACTAATATTCGACATTATTTCCTCCATTTGACGAACGGCATTCTCCAACGGCTTATCAATAGCCTTTTCTAATCTCCTTTCCCCATATCTAAGAAGGTTTAATGTGGATATTAAAGTATTAGCCTGAATAGATTGAGCTAGCTCAAACTCTAAGCTTCCAGATTGGCTATTGTATGTAAGTTGAACATTCTTATTTTCAGCCATATTATTAATGGCTTTTTCTACTACGGAAGAACTGTTTTTATTTATATAGCCAATATGCTCCTTGTGACACTTAGCTATTAAAAACATTTCTAAGAAATCATCTTCATCTATTTTACTTAGAAAATTAACTACGTTATCCCACTTCTGATCTCGGTCAATATTTATTAAAATTTGAGAATAGAGCGATTTCTTTCTTTCATGGCGACAATCCGCTAAAAATCTAGCTGCGTGGAACTCTTGGATAGATTTGTGTAAAAATAGGTATCTATCGAATCCATCCTGTTGCAATAAGCAAGTTATTTGTATGATATCAGTAACGATATTACTTGCATCTACTGGGTCTAGGCCTTCTAACCTTAGTGAGGAGGAAGTGTATTTATGGAGTAATTGTTCTGTAAAGTCAGCATGCCCATTATTAAAACTGTTAAAACAAAAGGAATTGAAAATATTATTGACTTGTTCGTCGGTGCATCGTGAAATTCTCTCTCTCTTATAGTTCTTAATTTTATCGTGTCTTTGGAAAAGAGTCATGAATAATTTACTATAAAAGTCAGATACATTTTCAGGTACAGCATCTAAAAATGGATAACAAACAAAAAGAAGATTAACCAATATAGGAGTAATAAGTGTTTCTTGAAGATATACATTACTTCTAACTAAACCTGTCAGTTCATTTCCTTCCCCACAGGAGTTCAGTTTTTCTAATAGAAATAAAACTTCTTCAACCTCTAATGGTTGAACTACATATGTATTTACACCTACTTCCCTACATATTTCAGTATCTGGACGTGATGAGGTTATTACTGGGCAATGAAATCTCATATGTAAAACAGTCATAATCTCATTCAAAATTCTAGGCCTATCAGCGGTAATAATCTCATCAAATCCATCGAGCATCAAAACCACTTTCTTTGACTGTAATAAAAACACAACATCGTCATCCTTACAAACAAGTCCAATATTTGTAAGGATGCTTTTTAGGTGGTCAATAATTGTAGTTTCTACTTTCCTTAGTTCAATAAAAAATGGTATCCGCTTCGAATTTTTTAGTTCCTCCCAGAACAATTTTCGCATGACTGTACTCTTACCCTGGCCAGCAATGCCAACAATGTTAACTATACCCGAGTGTTCTATAACTTTGTCATCTCTAACCTTGAATTCATAGTTACATTGCGTATCTGAGATAGCTCTTAGCCTAAGCGGTGTGTAGACGTCATTTAAATAGACATCTGAGTCAGGGCTATGCAAAGTTCTCATCTTGAGAACGTTTATAACATACCTGTTGGTAAATTGTTCTCGTGCATAACCATCTAATAATTGTTGCAACAAATTTTTTGCTGGCTCTAGGTCAGAACTCCAGTTGCCGCCCATAACGGCAGAGGTAGCCCTCTTAACTACTTCAGTTACGATAGCAGTTAAAGCTGTGGTTGTAATTGGGTCCATAGTTAATTAGTCCAGCAAAAAAGAAATAAGTATATACTATTCCAGAACTCTCATCGTTGATACTACAAATGTCACACCAAAATATAATTAGTACAAAACGATGAAGGGAGCAAACACATCTATTTGCTTTGTAGCAGAGTAGCCAGTAGATTAGAGGATTTTCAACACTTCAGATGATCCGTCGTGTTATAGTTCCACATGAGTTTTGACTCATTTCTGTCCAATTGTAAGTTGCGATACCA
>CAYXWE010000914.1:0-2014 GCA_964468145.1 uncultured Pleurocapsa sp. | reverse complement strand
CGTATGGGAGAATTATCTTTCTTGCTATCAAATATGGCTGCTCCTTCCAAACAAGAGCTTACTAGTAGTGAGCCATAGCGACAGCAGTGGTCTGGTTGTGTTTTAAAGAATTGATGGCGGATATTATCTATCAATTCCTTGTTGCCAAAGTAAACGCTTTTGCCCGAACTAAAGATGACACCCCGCTTGATGTTGTCACCAAACTCAACTTTATCCAACTGATTCAAGTAAACTTTTGCAGCCTTAGAAGGATCTTCAAACTGTAACTGCTTACCGCGATTTTTATCGAGTTTGACAATAACCAAGGAAGACAAGTCATTTTCCTCTCCTAGTAACTCTAATAAAGAATCGTTAATAGTTTCTGGCTCGGATAAATATTTTCCCGATTCCGCCAAACTCAGATCGATTACGGGAATCTTTAATCCCGACTCGATAACCAAGTTATGTCGATCGTGTTTGTTGCTCATCTTTTTACTACTCCTGCGCCAATAGTATTTGGTTTAGCCAAAAAATAAATCCGACAGGATGACTTTTTGATTAATCTTTTTGGATGAGCGAAATTGACTAATTAATTTAGCTAAAGGTACCAAATCAGCAGTACGATTGGGCTGTATAATCTGCCTAACAAATACGAGTAGATAAACCAAATGCAACCTATGAACGATCGAACAACTAACGTTGGCAGTGAAAAAAATAATTCAACAAATAAACAACAACCTATTATGAAAGCAAGAAGAGAGAAGATTAAAGTCCACCACAGTTTGATGGAATTTTACACGGATACAGGATTGATTGATGAATATAAAATTGAGGTGGACTATTCAAATGACAATGAGAATCAGACTTTTGGAGCTACTGAAGAAGAAATAGACGATCCTAGATTTTGGTTAGATCTTTAGCATCAGCAACTATTTTGGCGATGGCATCCTCGGTAATAAAAGTAGAGGTGGCAAATCCACTATCAAGATCTACATACGTTGCTAGGCGATTTAATTTACTAGTTACCAATTGAACTAAATAGCTAGCTGCCTCTGCTGCCATGCGTTGATTTATCGTGAGACTTTGAGCATTAAGCAGGGCAAGTTCGGCGCAAGAAACGGTATTGTCATCCAATTCCTCTGGTTTTGGGTTTAATAATTCGGGGTGTTGCAGACAGGGGGCAGGCAATTTGATACACCCCAACTCATGGAATTTGTATACATCAATCTCCGTTGACAGATGAGAGCCGATTAATACTTGTCCGCTATTTGAATGGTTACCACAATCTAGCCACCAAAGTTCTGTGGCGACATTTCTGGTATGCCAAGATTGATATTGAGACAAAGCTTGGGCAATTGACTGACGGGCGATCGCATTATCGACACAGCCAATTATAATTTTTAGCTTATGTTCTCTCTGATAATAGTCTCTGGCAACTATTTCTGGATTAAATAAAGCTGGTAACGCCTCAATAGAAACTCCCCAACTAAGGCTATATCTCAAGGCTAAAGTCTGCGCCTTATTCAATCCAATTTCAGCATCACAGAAGTTCTGGCGTAGAACATTTTTCTGCTCTACGACATCGGGATCGATAAATATCAAGTTTGTAGCTTTGCCTTTTTCTTTTAGAGTCCTAGCTATCCGACATAGACTAGGGGCAAGCCAACTACCAGTACCGCCACATCCGACAAGATAAAGTTCTACCTGTTCATGTACGGGGAGTATGATGGACTTGGCATGAAGAATAGAGTAGTTAGGGGACATATGAGTAAATGTCATAAATGGTTTAGAAGTTTGATTGAAGCACTAGAAAAAGACCCAAGTTGGGACATTGATTTTCCAGAAACCACTTCCAGATCGGCTACCGATAGGGCAAATTCCAATCAAACGAGAAAGAAAATTAACAATCCTATTCATATCCCCAAATATAAGCTCTGAATAGTCTTTGGTTAGATATTGTTGGCGAAATACACATCAATCTATTTTCAAATGATGCCAAATCGAATAATTTACGATAACGTCATAGTAAATTTGT
>CAYXWE010000913.1:0-2015 GCA_964468145.1 uncultured Pleurocapsa sp. | reverse complement strand
TAACGGTAAAGATGGGGTAAGAAATGGGTTGATTAGGACTATTACCTGTCATATTGTTTTACCTATTATTTTTTCAACAAATTTTATTGATTAAATTCTTTGATTTGTGCTTTGGCATCAAAGCGATCGCTAATTACGGGTAGCTCGATTCTATCCTGAGTAAAATACTCGTTAGGACGGGGAGTACCAAAAGCATCGTAAGCTAAACCAGTGCTAACAAATAACCATCCCGCGATAAACAACATAGGAATAGTTACGCTATGGATTACCCAGTAACGAATGCTCGTAATAATATCGGAAAATGGACGTTCTCCAGTATCTCCAGCCATAATTTCTATTTCTCCTTCTTAAAAGTTTTAAAGCTTTCTACATAATACGAAACAAAGGTATCTGCCTACAACTAGAAATTGTTGTTCGACAACTTCTAAGCAGCAGTACCAGCTTCGGGGATATATTTAAGTAGCGTTCCTCGTTCGCCCAAAATAAAGCCTTTCTGGGGGGAAACGAAAACTACTTTGTAAAAATTAGATGGTGCATCTTCTACATCGCGGTCTTTTGACCAGGTTTGACCACCATCGCCACTTACTAATAGATTAGCACTACCTCCTGACAACCAAACTTCTTTGGGAGTGCGATAAGCCACATCCAAAAATCCCCAACTAGAAGAAAATTCAGGATAGATGGGTTCTCCCCAAGCTTCATAATCATCTGCTGATTCACTAAATTGAATTTGACCGCCACGAGCCAGTAGCCACAGACGACCATCTTCATCAAAGCCCATATTTTGCAAACGGCGAGAAGAAGTACGTTGATGAGGAACCCATTCTGTATCTCCTGGTTCCC
Organism: uncultured Pleurocapsa sp.; assembly: GCA_964468145.1. Classification (GTDB taxonomy): domain Bacteria; phylum Cyanobacteriota; class Cyanobacteriia; order Cyanobacteriales; family Xenococcaceae; genus Waterburya. The sequence continues at coordinate 1,172 of CAYXWE010000913.1, read as the reverse complement.
AAGTAGAATAAAAGTTACCCTTAGCAGAAACAGCTACATATCTACCATCATTAGAACGATGAATGCTTCTAGCTACCCCTACCGAACCTTCTACGAGAGCTTTCCAGTTTTTACCACCATCTTGGGTTTTATAAATAGCCCCCAAATTAGTTACCATTTCTGCAGTAGACTCATCTAAAGCGATAATATCTAATGGCGCACCAGGTAGTTTACTACTTAGAGGGATTCGCGACCAATCATCGCCACCATTTTCGGTGTGCAGCAAGATTGAAGGTTGTCCTACAATCCATCCTTCATCGCCATCAAAGCTGATGGCTTCTAGAGATACTTTTTCATCGTTGAGATCGATTTCTTTTTGCGACCAAGTTTCTCCACCATCATTGGTTTCAAACAAGTTAGCTTGAGTCCCTACCAGCCAACCCCGATCTGGGTTACTAGTAAAGGCAATGTCAGAAAAAATAGCTTCTGAAGGTAGGCTTAATACTTTCCAAGGATTAGTTACAGTAGAAGGAACTTTGCTACAGCTAATACAAAAAATACTAACTGCGAATAAGACAACTACCTGTTTTAATTTTTGGTGAATTTGAGGGATGCGTTTGGTGATGGCGCGTATCCAACCATTTTGTTGAATCAATGAATTCATAAACGTTTTTGTGATTGGTTAAAGCATACAAAAGTCGGTGCTTGAGGAACTCAAACACACTTAAAATTAAGCAAAATAAAATATAAATGCTAATTCAAACCGTATAAGCTTAGGAAAAATAAGAAACCAAGACCTAACGCTCCAAAAATCAAAATATTTTTTTGAGAAGGAGTTAGACGGTTAATTCCCAAACCATAATCTAAATTTTCGGCAAATCCAGAGGGTGCGCCTTGTGCGCCAACATTAACGAACTGAGTTTTGCGAACTCCGCAGACAGGACAACGCCAATCGTTAGGTAATTCGGTAAACAGCGTACCAGCAGTAATTTTTCCTTGATTATCTCCCTTGGATGGCACGTATACATACCCGCAAGAACGACATTCATAACTGGGAGGGGCTTGTTCGGCTAGAGTTTTCTCTTTAGATAAAGTTTTCTCTTGTGAAAGAGTTTCCTCTGGGGTTGGTTGTTCTTTTGCTGGCTCATTCATTGCTTTATGTTAAGCAAATATTAAAATATTTTTCTTTTATG
>CAYXWE010000912.1:0-2016 GCA_964468145.1 uncultured Pleurocapsa sp. | reverse complement strand
GATTGTAAAAAGAATCGAGCGATTAGCAAAATACCAATCGAAACTTGGTTTACCCATCCTAATGTTGCCACAGAGTTAGATTTTCAAACACTAACTATAGGCTCGTTTTTGGAAGATAGAAACAAAACCCTGGGATTGGATATGGTATTCGTTACCCAAGACTCGATCAAACCTCATATAGTGAAAAAATTTGTTCAAGTATGTCGCGATCGCAACTTGCCGATTGTCTTGGGTATAGATTATTGTGGAGACTCGATCGAGTCCGATCTCCAAGACAATATCAACCAAAGAAAAATATCTGCAACTAAACAACTACTCAAAGATGCCAAAGGTGCGATCTCATCTGTTGCAGTTTCTCCCTCATACAAAAACATCAACAAAAATATTACCGTGTTGCCTACTGTTTTACCTGAAAATTATTGGTTGAAGCCTTTACCTAATGAAGTTAACTTTGAACTCCCTGTAGAACTTAGTAGCGATCGCTTTAGGTTGGTTTATTATGCCAATAGGATGACATCGACCGAAGAAATAGTTTTTGTACAGCAGCTAGTAGAATCAATTCAATCACAAGGATATTCAATTGAATTAGTTGTCATCAATGATGGTTGTAACAATATAGCAGACGTTACATCTGAATTTGCTAGGGCGATCGATATCCCTTCTGAGATAGATAGCTACAGCGACTACGTATTATGGTTTAGAAAAACTATGGATTATTTTGATTTGGCTATAATCTATCAAAAATCCCAAGGTCAAAGCATTGAAACACGATTGAAAAATCAAGAAATTCTCTTGCAATATCGAGCTACAAAATTACCTTGTATTTTTCATCAAGATTTTGTTTTAGAAGAAACAAAAGTAGAAAATGAGCATAGTTTATCTATCGCTGATGAGCTAAATTGGACAGCAGAAATAATTAACCTAATGAATGATAATTGCTACCAAAATGACAATAAAATAATTAATGATTCTATTTTTATTAATAGTTGTACCGAACAGTTTTGCCAAATATTTCACTGAACAACTTTTAAGTACAGGAGAACGGATTATTTTGGCACTATGTCTTACCCATAAGTCTGAAAATCCATACTTGGCAAAGATTTGGAAGCGGATCTATCCAGATTCATCGTTCCATTTACCCAGAGAGATAGCAAACAGCAAAAATAAGACCAAATTTCGAGAGTTTCAAGAGTTATGGGTCAAGCACAGATCTTAGTAGCATAGTGTTTGCCAATGAAGTAAGTTACTGTATTACTGGAAAAAATAAGTATTATTAGAGTGGAAGAAAGAGCAATATGAATAATAATTCGGCAATATCACAAAAAGTAGCTATTAAAGATGTCAAAGAAACTAAAAGCGACATTTTTATCAAAAAATACGAAGAAAAATTCAATAAAATAGAAAAAGAAATTAATCAACTCAAAAAAGAGCTAAGTAAAAAATACGAAGAATTAGACGATTTTAAAAACGAAATTGCTGATAAGAAAAGAGTAAAATCAGTAATTAATCCTCGAATAGGTAATTTGAACGACCTTAAGATAAATTTGCCTAATTTTTTAGTTATTGGAGTGCAAAAGGGGGGGACTACATGGTTGCATAAAAATTTGAAGCAGCATCCTCAAATATTTTTACCAGATGGCAGAAAAGAATTAGAATTTTTTAGTTATTTTCAAAAGAAAACTGAAGATGCTGGAATAATTAGATATTTGAAGCCGTTCAATACATTTGAAGATGCAATAGACAAAAAACAGCCAAAAGCGATTGGAGAAGCTACTCCTAGTTATTTTTGGTCGATAAATCCTTCACGGAAGTGGACAAATCCTCCACAACATTTTAATAATCAAATCCCCGAATCAGTATTCAACTTATTAGGTCCAAAGTTAAAACTAATTGTTTGTTTAAGAGATCCTGTAGAAAGAGCAGTATCTGCTTATTTTCATCATATTAAGCGAAATCGTATCTCTCATAATTCTCAAAGGATTTTTGATGTGGGTCATCTATATGGAATTATTGATA
>CAYXWE010000911.1:0-2019 GCA_964468145.1 uncultured Pleurocapsa sp. | reverse complement strand
TATCCGTTTTCTGTAAAATAATCAAAAACTTGAGGAATTAGAGGATGTTTTCCTAAGTTTTGTAATTTTTCTGCTTCTCTTTTAAACAGTTTTTGTGCTTTTTGGAACGACAAATCGCTGTCGTAATCTTGTTTAAATTGCTTAATAACACACGGCTTTTTTAGAGAGCGCGTAGTATCTTCAGCTAAAAAAACCGCTCCCCGTCCATTATCATCGAGATGCTTCAGTATCTTGTACCTATTTTTCAGAATTCTCCCAATTAAATCAGAATCCATTATCAGTTATCAGTTATCAGTTATCGGTTATTGTTCAATGTTCAATGTTAATTAATTGTTCCAGTCAAAGGAGAACTCGCACGAGCATATTGTTTTACAGGGATTCTACCAGCTAAATAAGCCAACCTACCAGCGATCGCAGCCATTCCCATGGCTTGAGCCATTGCGGGGGCGTTTCGCGCCATTGCGATCGCACTATTGATTAATAAAGCGTCTGCGCCCATTTCCATTGCTTGCGCTGCTTCGCTGGGGGTACCGATACCCGCATCTACTACTACGGGGATGTTGGCTTGTTCGATAATAATGGCGATGTTGGCGGTGTTTTTAATTCCTTGTCCCGAACCTATGGGCGACCCTAAAGGCATTACGGTAGCACATCCTGCTTCTTCTAAGCGTTTTGCTAGCAGGGGGTCGGCGTTGATATAAGGGAGCACGGCAAAACCTTCTTTGACTAATTGTTCTGCTGCTTCTAATGTACCGATAGGGTCGGGTAATAAGTACTTAGCATCGGGAATAACTTCTAGTTTGACAAAGTTATTGTCTTCCTGTCCTAACAGTTTTGCCATTTCTCTTCCCAAACGAGCTACTCTGATTGCTTCTTCGGCGGTTTTACAACCTGCGGTGTTGGGTAACATCCAAATACGTTGCCAATCGATCGCTTCTGCTAATCCTTCGTGTCCTGCTGCTTTGGTTTGCACCCGACGTACTGCTACAGTGACGATATCGCAGTTACTAGCAGCGATACTTTGTTGCATTGCCTCGATACTAGAGTATTTTCCCGTACCAGTCATGAGACGAGAATTAAAGGTACGCCCTGCAATTACTAAAGGTTTATCGTCTTCAACAGGAGAAAGGGTTGCTAGGGTTGGGGCTTTTTCCTCCACTTGTAGTCCAGATTTAAAGCCATTACCGTTATGCGAGTTGTGTCCGTTCCCATTATGTTTATTAGAGCCATTAACTATCATGTTTGTCTTTCCTTGAATATTTGTTTCTCTAACCTCTTTTGCAAAATTAGTAAAACGCTGCCAACTAAAGTGAGATAAGAGGGGGTCGCTTTTGCCTTCTAAAATTAAATTTGCCAGTAAAGAAGCCGTATAAGGCGCGAGTAAAATTCCATTGCGGTAATGTCCCGTAGCCAGATATAAATTCTCACAAGGACTATTACCCAGTATGGGCAACTCATCGGGAGTTCCTGGGCGAAAACCCCACCAAAAATCTTCTATTTGCCAGTTTTCTACCCCAGGATACAGTTGCATCGCTTTTTGTAACAGAGTTTGGATTCCTTGAGGAGTGTTATGGGGAGTCCAGCCTACTTCTTCTACGGTGGCTCCAATAATTAATCTACCGTCTTGTCTTGGTACGAGATAGATATTTTCCCCAAACAAAACCTTTTGCAGTGGATAAGCTCGATCTGGCTCGTGAGGCATTCTCAAACAGAGCATTTGACCTTTTACGGGGCGCGTAGGGATAGGTAGCAATTGACTAGACCAAGAGCCAGTAGCTAAGACGTATTTTTGGGCTTCTAATTCCCCCTGTGAGGTAAAAACACTGGTTACTTTACCTCCTCTTTGCTGTATAGCACGAACGCTCACCCCTTCTCGTATCTCAACACCTAAAGTTTTCGTCGCTTGAATCAGACATTGCATCAAACAACGATTATCCACCTGTCCGTCTTCGGAGTACCACCAACCACCAATGACATCCTTTCCTAAGCCCGGTTGATAAAACTGAATGCTTTGAGCGT
>CAYXWE010000910.1:0-2019 GCA_964468145.1 uncultured Pleurocapsa sp. | reverse complement strand
TTATTAAAGTTAATTAAACCTATTCAGATATTATGAGCATAGTTAGTCAAGTTATCCTCAAAGCGGATGACGAACTACGCTACCCCAGTAGCGGAGAACTAGAAGGCATCAAAAACTTTTTAACTACTGGCGAAAAAAGAGTACGCATTGCTGAAACTCTTGGCGCAAATGAAAAGAAAATTGTTGACAAAGCAGGAAAAGAACTATTTAAGCTGCATCCGGAATATCGCTCCCTCGGCGGTAATGCTTACGGACAAAAAGAATACAATCAATGTTTGAGAGACTTTGGTTGGTATCTACGCCTAGTTACTTATGGTGTAATGGCGGGAGACAAAGATCCCATTGACAAATCTGGTCTAATTGGGGTGAAAGAAATGTACAATTCTCTGGAAGTACCCGTACCTGGAATGGTTGATGCTATTCGCTGCCTAAAAAATGCAGCCATCGATCTTTTGGGCAAAGACGATGCTCAAGAAGCCAGTCTTTACTTTGACTACATCATCCAAAGTATGTCCTAGTGGCAGATAGCTGTAGTTAGAATAAGTTTTAATAGTAGGTAATTGACTATTTCTCCATGAGGAGGATTAATAGTCAGTTGCCTATAATTTTTTTGAAGTTATTTCTTATTGATTACTTTTCCTAATGCCTAGCCTCAAGAAAATTCCTGGAATTTCTTTAATTTTATTATTGTTAACCTACGGTGTAGAAGGTTGGCTGTATGGCTTATGGGCGCAAGAATATTTAGCAGAGGGGACTTTATTTACTCAGTTTAGCGAATTAAATCGTTTTGGTCTGCTCTACGGTATTGCTATTGCTGGCATCTTCTTGTTGGTAATCGTTTTTACTTCTCCTATTTCTTTGGTCGCTACTAGTGCCGATAGCTGGCTGAAATCCGATACCAGAGCTTTTTTATCAATTTTTATTGGAGCTTTTGCCTTTACCGTCATCGTACAAAAAGCGGATTATTTTGCGCGATTTCTGGTTTATGTAGCAGCAGTCTTGTTGTTGAAACTAGACTTACAACTTATTGGTTGTAATCGTTGGCTGTGTTCTATCCTTTTGGTTATCTTTTGTTGGTTAGGATTTACTGCGGGTATACTAGCGTTTTATATTTAGCTGAATAAAGAATTTTTATGAGCAAAAAAAAAGGCAGCAAGAAAAAAACTAAACCCTTAGTACGCGTTGTAACTTTAGTAATGGGATTAGCATTTGCTGGTTCGACTATTGCCATCGCCCTAAGCAGCGTTTTTAGCCAGAGAAACTCTACTGCACATCAATCGGAGGCTTATGGCGATGCTCCTTCGGTAGAAGAACAAATACAAATGCAGGTCAATGGTTACGAGAAAGTTTTGGAGCGAGAACCTAAGAATGTTACCGCCCTCGAAGGATTAGCTCAATTATATTTACAAACACAAAATACTGCCAAAGCAATTCCCGTACTGGAAAAAATGGTGGAATATTATCCAGAAAGACAGGAATATGCAGGCATTCTAGAAATTATTAAGCAGAGATCGAGCAGCCAAGAATCGACCCCAGAAGCACCACAAGCCGTTCCAACAGAATCGAAATAACGATCTCAATTGTTTCTTGCCGATCTCTACCTCAGTGGGAATTTTGATAACGCTTAATTAATGGCTTGATAAACAAAGGCGAGATCGCGATCGCAATAACGAGCATAGTCAAAGTTGCAATCGCTAAAATCATGAAATCTATTGCATCTCGTAAAGGTTTGACTTTGGGCTTTTGTACTTGAGATGGCAAAGGAGTTTCGATGACTCCTCCTGGAGGAAAAGCCACCCAAATGCCTATTTCTAGCTGTCTCGGTTCAGTCCAGCCACTAGACTGACACCAGCTTTCTATTTCTTGGTCGGTCATCTTTCTATTTGTACGGTAATTGTAATAGGTTAATAAATCTATCTCAACCGCCAAGTAACTCTAATCATTGTTGAACAGATGTTTTAATTATTAGTAATTCTTCATTTTTTTGATTAAGACTAATCACTATTGTTAAAACAAAAA
>CAYXWE010000909.1:0-2024 GCA_964468145.1 uncultured Pleurocapsa sp. | reverse complement strand
TGAGAGAAGAAGAGAGCTATTGGATTCGGTTCGGTATTTAACCCGAACTCAGGTTCGTTAGTTGTCAATTGCGCTTTTACTGATTGCTACGAGCGATAGACCTGTTATTATTGCTCGCCATAATTTAAAGTGTGGTAACTTTTTTGACAAGACCTTCGATTTAAGTAAATCTTAAGGAAAGCATCTCTTAAAAGTCTTGACTTTTGAGGTCATTTCAAGGTAAAAGTAAAAGTAAGGGTATTTACGTAAGCCCGCGAAAAGTCGCGAGTGCTTAATTCAGGGTATATAGAGTCAACAGTCTTTTCAATAATGCATGAACCAGATTTGCTCGTTCGCCATAGCTAGGTGGATGGGTATGGTAAGTGAATTGTTTTTATATTCCCTTTTCTCCCAAATCCAGGGAAGAGAGATATATTAACCAACATCAATATTCTTCATTACTTACTAGAGCCGATTTGCTGAGGCGCGGGTTTGATTGAAAATCATTTGTGTCCATATAACGCATTACTACTTGACTTAGTAGGCTAGTTTTACCCTGAAATAAATTTAGCCTGAATTAAGAATTACGTAAGTATCCTGAATTACTTTTTTTGGAGATTGTGCAATGGTTAGTTCTACACCTTTTCAAACCTTTTTTCTAGACGAAACAAATACCGAGCTTGATGCATCTGGGATAGACTTTTTATCCACATTTGAGATTAGAGTTCAAGTGGTGGATATTGCCAACCAAGACAATGTGGTCAATGGCGCGCAGCTAGAAGATATCATGAACCTCATGGGAGGAGACGATCTCGCTTTTGGCAATGACGGCAATGACAGCATCTCTGGCGGTGACGGAGATGACGAGCTATATGGCGGTGCGGGAGATGATGAAATTTCTGGCGGTGACGGAAATGACTTCATATCTGGTGGCGACGGTGAAGACCTCCTATTTGGAGGAAGTGGCAATGACACCGTTAGCGGTGATGCAGGAGATGACCGTATTTACGGCAATTCTGGCGACGATATGTTGTACGGTATGTCTGGAGCAGACCTCATCTCTGGCGGAATAGGAGACGACACTCTTTCTGGTGGAGAAGGAGATGACGCTCTTTACGGAGAAGACGGAAACGACGATGTAATCGGCAATGCTGGTAACGATACTCTTACCGGTGGAAACGGCGCAGATAGATTCATCTTTATCAAAGGTCAAGATTTAGCATTCGACTACGTAGATGTCATTACCGATTTCAACGTTGAAGAAGATGTACTTGTCTTTGAAGGCTATGGCTTTAAAGGTAGCGTCTTTGAAGAAAATGAAGGATTCTTCTTAGAGTTACTAGAAGCTGCTGGTGACGTACAGCAAATCGATAACGATTTAATTATTAACGGCTCTCCTGGTGAGGGAGTTTCTAACCCCATCGATCTGCTAGACTTTGGTACTTCTAGCGCGTCTTCCATAGTTCTAGAAAACGTAAGATACGATCAAATCGGCGATTTCGACATCGAGTTTGTAGACCCAATTGAAAGCGCAACCTAATTAGTGGGCTGGGGTTCGCTACATCCTACTAATCGGGTCCTACTCGAACCGAGATAGTTAACATAAAAAAAAGTAACTCAAGCAATCCGCTTGAGTTACTTGATTGGAGATTGTGCAACACTGTTTACGCAGCGCACTGCACAGTCTTCAATATAACCAATAGTTGTAATGGTGGCTAGAGCGATTAAAGTTTATTATCTGAAGATTGTGTTAAGATGACAAGTCTACAGAATACTGTCGAAATAACTTTTCTAAATCGATCGCGACTGCTCTTATTATGGATAATACCAGCAAGAAGTATAATATTGTCACCTTCGGCTGTCAGATGAACAAGGCTGATTCCGAACGAATGGCTGGTATTCTCGAAGAGATGAATTTTCAATGGACGGCAGAACCAGAAAATGCTGACTTAGTTCTTTATAATACCTGCACGATTCGCGACAATGCAGAGCAAAAGGTATATTCCTATTTAGGCAGACAAGCAAAACGCAAACAAGAAGACCCC
>CAYXWE010000908.1:0-2030 GCA_964468145.1 uncultured Pleurocapsa sp. | reverse complement strand
CTATCTACAGAACTTACTACTTCTGCTGCAAAACTGTGGAGGGGTGTAAATTCAAAAGGCCCTGCTACTGAACCCCATACTAATTCGTCTGTTTCTGGGTCGCGTCCGCGATCGTAGCTGATTAATTTATCTTCAGTAATTTCAAAGCTATTATCTAAATAGGTTACTTTCCCATTTCGTTCGACTATACAGGCTTTGCCTGGCTTAATTTCTCCCTTAAAACTATTGCCAGTCCAAATAACGTCCATATCGCACCCACCCATTTTATCGATCGCATCTGCGGTCAGGGTACTTAATAATTCTGGGTTGCGAGATGCGCCGTAGAATTTTTCTTGGTCTTTTACTTTGAAGTTTTCTAACTCAATGCGATCGTCTACAACATTCAATTTAATAACCCGCAGACGATAGGGTACATTAAGCAGATAGTCATAAGCCTGTTCTAAAAATAAGCTAGTTCCATTTAATAATTCCTTCGGCAAAGGACGCATACAAACTCGAATATGGGCAAAAAAAGGAGGATTGGCGTAGGCTTGAGCTTGATTGCTAAAATCTGATGCCATCCAGCGGGCAAGAGTATTTATATCTTGGGAATGAGTCATTTATATTTGTTTACTATAGGTCGAAACTTATTCTTTCTGATTTTAAAACTTTTCCTTGCTGGCTAATTAATTTAGTTAAAGTTTATCGTGGTTGCTGTGATAATGTTTATCCAAAATCTCAATAATTTAGCAATCATTCATGTCAACTACTACCTGGACAAGACGACATATTCTTTCGCTGATAGATTTTTCAGCTACCGAATACGACACGATTTTGCAGACTGCTGCGGGATTTCAAAAAGTACTTTCAGGTAGAACTAAAAAAGTTCCCGCACTCCAGGCAAGAGTAGTGGCAAATATGTTTTTTGAACCTTCGACTCGTACGCGCAGTAGTTTTGAATTGGCAGCCAAGAGGCTTTCGGCAGATATTTTAAATTTCTCTCCTGGAACATCTTCTCTAACTAAAGGGGAAACTATTTTGGATACTGCCAAGACTTATTTAGCGATGGGTGCAGACATTATGGTAATTCGTCACAAACAAGCAGGTGTCCCCCAGACAATCGCTCGTGAGATGGATCGACTTAATTCTGGAGTGAGGATTCTGAATGCAGGAGATGGTTCGCACCAACATCCTTCCCAAGCTTTATTGGATTTGTTTACTATTACTTCTGTATTGGATCGAGATAATCCACGTTCAGAATTACTAAAGGGCAAGAAAATCGCGATCGTTGGCGATATTCTTCATTCTAGAGTAGCTCGTTCTAATATTTACAGTTTGGTAACGGCAGGGGCGCAAGTTCACTTAGCAGCACCAGCGACTTTATTACCCAAAGTATTTTTGGAGTTGGTAAACGATCGACATCAGCAAGATCGAGGTAAATTATTTCTTCACTGGGAATTAGAACCAGCCCTCGAAGATGCCGATTTTGTTATGGCTCTACGGTTGCAACAAGAACGTATGACCGCTAATTTTATCCCTAGCCTGCGAGAATATCATCAGTTGTTTGGTATTACTCGCGATCGCCTTAAAAAATGCCAACCTAACGTTAAAGTGCTTCATCCAGGTCCTACCAATCGCGGTGTCGAGATTACTTCAGATCTGATGGACGATCCCGACCTAAGTCTTATTCCCCATCAGGTAAAGAATGGTGTTGCTATTCGAATGGCTTTGCTTTATTTAATCGGCGTTGATAATTAGACTTATAAGCTGTCAGGTATTTAATTTGACGACCGACCCCTTCGGGTTCAGCAGGTGCTTCGAGGAGCGGGAAAGCCAAGGCTGTCACCCTGGTTGACTGACAAAACTTTGAAAAAAGATAGTGTGCTGGCTGTGTTGTGCTAATTTGTCAATTTTAATAAACCACGGAGAAGCGGTGAGACCCCGCGCGCGTCACATGCGGACAAGTCCTTTGTCGCGCCCCAGAACGCTCACCGCAGGAGGACACGGAGTTATAAGAGTTTTTTGTTTTGTGATGTGTTGTTTATTTATCC
>CAYXWE010000907.1:0-2033 GCA_964468145.1 uncultured Pleurocapsa sp. | reverse complement strand
CCTGCTGCTTTTAAGATAGCTCTAATTTCCGCTCTTAGACGATGACGCACCTGCACGTCTAGGTTGCTCAAAGGCTCGTCTAGTAGAATCAGGGCTGGCTGGGGTGCTAAAGCTCTAGCAAGAGAAATTCGCTGTTGTTGTCCCCCCGATAGTTGGTGGGGATAACGCTTTGCTAAGTTTGCCAAGCCCACTAATTCTAAAACTTCTCCGACTCTTTGTTCGACTCGATTGTTGAATGTTTTTTTATTACTCAGAATACCTTTTTTGTGGCGATTTTTTAGACCAAAGGCAATATTCTGCCCTACCGTCAAATGGGGAAACAGCGCGTAATCTTGAAAGACCATTCCCGTGTTGCGCTTTTCTGCTGCTAGAGAGTCGCAGTCGGTACAAACTACTTTTCCTGCTATTTCTACTGTTCCCTGGGAAATAGCTTCAAAACCTGCAATTATTCTCAATAAAGTGGTTTTTCCACATCCAGATGGGCCGAGCAAACCCAATAATTCTCCATGCTGCAAACTTAAGCTGACATCATCCAAAACTAATATTTGTTTGTTGTTTGTCGAAGATGTCGATCGCTCTGCATAAGTTTTAGTAATATTTTTTAGTTGAAGAATTACTGAATGTTCCATATTATTTCTAGGACGGCTACAGGGGGTATATATAGCTAGCCGTCACCGCAGGTTTATTTGCACCAATATTTTATTAAGCGATAATAGTTCTCAATTAAAGTTTAACCCATTTGGCACTTATTTCATTTAACATTTAACATTTTTCGCGAGTTCGCTCGACTATGAAAGGATTTCCCCGCAAAAAGTTAAAACAAACTATATCGTTGTAATAAAGTATCTATCAGCTTGGGTAGACTTTTGGCAAGTCGCTCCGCATTAGTGAAGCTGAGTTGTTTGTAGCTTGCTATATCAAAAGGCATTTGCCCCTCTAGATCTTCGCGGGACATATTGAGCAGCAAAATTTGTCCGTTATCTTTGCTTTGAATGCCGTAACCCAATTCCACGCATACATTGGGATCTACTAGTAGAGACGGTTGTTTTTCTCCTGGGATACTAGAGATGGGGGTAACATCTGCAATCAGTAGCAAACTTTTGCTAATTTTTCTAAACTGACTGTTGCTGATACGCAGAGGCGATTCCCTTGAGTGGGGTGTAACTTCTAAGGATAGAGGAATTCGCGATCGCGATGATAATTTGGCAACTATCTCTTCAATTGCAGCAGTGATGGCTGCGTTGGCGGGTTCATAATGATTCTGAGGACTATAATATATAGTTGGTTCGAGTCCAGAAATGCTCGACTGTTTGGTGAAATATATTTCTTGGGAAACCAGATCGACATTAGATACTATATAACTACCGCTGCCTTGGATATAGAACTCTACTGTTCTATTTTCTAGATATAGTTGAAACCAGTTCGATCCTTCTACCTTGGCGCGATCGTCTAAAAAATCGGCTCGCAAACCCGTTTTAAGCAAGCTGTTTCTGCTCAAACGCAGAGTAAAAGGTTTTTTAATTACTGTTTTAATTGGTTCGTACTGTTCTAGATACCAAGCTTTTAGCGCGATAATTGCCACGATTGTCTGTCAAAAAAGATGTCTAAATTCTCTTGCATCTTAACAGTAGACGCTAACATCTTCGCCACAAACATCGGCTAAGTAACAAATCGCACGAAAACGTAAAGCAATGACCTCATTATAAAGAGGATTTAGTTTGCATAGGGGAGGAATTCTCAAAACAGTGCGCCCCATTAGGGTAACTTGACGTTCAAAAGGACATTGGCTGGGAATTGACTTACAGATACGATGAGCTACGACGCTGTCTTTGACTTCAACGTTATCTAACCATTTGCGTAATGGAGAGAGTAAATCGATTTTGGATTTTTTTAACTGTACTGAGTTCATAATTAACTCCTTCACTTTAATGTTTTATTTAGTATGAGACTATTAAACTAACCGCCTATCTAAAATCTATATACGTTGTCCAACTTCAATTAATGCGCTTTTTGGTATCTAAATTTATTAAGCT
>CAYXWE010000906.1:0-2034 GCA_964468145.1 uncultured Pleurocapsa sp. | reverse complement strand
GGCATAGTTTTGCGTATCTACTTCTCGATCGCCGATCGCCCTAGTAACAATACCAGTATCTTCATCGAAAAATAAAGGCAGTGCGCCCAATTGTTTTACATTGCGATCGCTAAAGCGAAAGGCATTACGAATTTTCCAGCTTTTACTAAAGCGATGTTCGAGATTGTAGCCCAAGTTAAGAAATTGATTATCAGTAAAATCGTCTAGTTCGGCAATATTGCGGTCAAGAGTCACATCGACTACACCATCTCCAGAAGCAACTAATCCATTACTAAAAGGTGCTGTTTCATCGGTATATTGTAATTGAAATGTTATGTCAGTGCGATCGCCGATCTCCCAACTAATTGCAGGAGCAACAAACCAGCGATCTGTATCGGTATCAAAGTCAATAAAGCTATCTTCATGGCGATTATATCGATTACCAAATCGTTCCCTTCTGGCACAATTAACGGGACTAATCTTTCACTTCCTGCCACCGTTGTGATAATCAACTCTAATCCTGACTCAGTTTGGTTGATTTCAATTCCTGTAACGCGAGTAATATTATTCTGGACTAATAGTAAATCTTTAAAGTCAGTATATATTGTTTGTTGAAAGTTAAGTGTATTAATCCTTTCGCCTTCTTTAGCTACAACTGGTTTAGCTATTGATATAAGTAGAAGACAAAGTAAATATAATTGGTATCTAACTGTTTTCATACTTTTGATTTCAGATAAATATTCTGATAATAATAATTTTTTGCAATAAAAAAAACAATAATTTCGATTAAAATTGGCAACGCTTCCTCAATTCAATAGATAAGTCCTATCGAACTTAAAGCAATAAATTATCAATTAACAGATCGAATTATCGAATAAAACGCGATCCTATCCTAGAGATTTTGCGCCCCAAACGCATTTTGTTCTGAGATGTTTTACTACGAAAAATCAAGCTATGTAACAACGGATAATTAACAATTAATCTAGGCACATTGCCAAGCGTGCATCTGAAAAGCTTTAGGATTAATGCCGAATTCTTGGCGAAATGCTGTGGCAAAACGACTACGGCTTTTATAGCCTACTTCAAGTGCAATTTCTTCAACTGAGACATCGGAAATTAATAATAGTCTCCATGCTTGTCGCATACGGCAACGTTTTAGATACTCGTAAGGAGTTACGCCGTAAACCTGATGAAAGCCCTGATTGAGCTTGGAGCGATTTGTCCCAATCTGTTTGGCTAATTTTTCTACGGTGGGAGGGTTAGCTATTTGATTCCGCAAAATTGCTTCTGCTCGATTAATACAGCTTAAATCGGATTCATTTATCAGCGGTTGCAGCATTGCTTCTAGATAAAGAGCAACCAGTTTCAAAGCTTTTTGTTCTAAATAAGCACGACGGTTTGCACCCTGATAAGGACAACTGAGAATCTGCCCCATAATCTGTTTCATGACTGATGTCATTAGACTTCTTGCAGCACAGTCAAGGACTGGTATTTGTGAATAAACATCATCGATTAAAATCTGCTCGAATGTTTGGCAAGTATTTGGTACGATCGCATTATGCAAAACCCGATCGAGCATTTCTTTTGGATCGCCAATAGCATAGCCATTTTGATATTGATAGAAAAATTTAATTACCCCCTCGGCAATTTGGTAGGTATGAGGGGGCAAATGTGACATAAATTCTTGAAAATAGGTCATCAAAGCTGGAGGTTTAAAAACAACTGCAACTCTCATTACTCTTTGGCGCGATCGCTCTACCCATAACTGTTTTAGACCGAAATTGGGCGCAAAAAAGCTGTAACCTGCATCAGTACCCGTAAGCTCAAACTCAAATTTAAGCGGATCGCTCGTTCTTGCTACTTCAATAACTAAATCTTTGCTCAAAATGTAGTCAAAAATTTCTAGAGTTAAATCTTCCCTTAACTCAATCTGCTGAACGTAGCCTTGACCTAAATGAGATGGACAAACCAGAATGCGATCGCTTTTGTCTGAATGCAATAACCTCGAATCCTTGGAACTTCCAGCTTCGAGCCAGTCCTCACACTGCTCTAACA
>CAYXWE010000905.1:0-2038 GCA_964468145.1 uncultured Pleurocapsa sp. | reverse complement strand
GATATATTTATTGATGGTGTTGCTTCCTAATCAAGACAATCGCTTCCTTGCTGCTAGTCTAAAAAAAAGAAGAGAAAAGTTAGCGCAGTTAATCGAACGTCCAGTTGTATTATGGTCTGGGAGTCCACTCAGGCGCAATTTTTCGGCGAATAAATTTCCGTTCCGCGCCAGCAGTCATTTTTTATATTTTGCAGGGCTACCCTTAGCTAATGCAGTAATTCGGATTGAAAGTGGCAGATTAGAATTATACCTAGACGATCCCCCTCCTAGTGCAACTTTATGGCATGGCGAAACCCCAAAACGAGAACAAATTGGCGCAATAATTGGGGCTGATGCAGTTTATCCTTTAGTAGAATTATCAGGAAAAACTAAAGATGCTGCGACTGTGGCAGTACAAGATAATGTTACCTATCAACAGCAGTGCAAACTATTAAATCGTTCTGTGCCATTATCCCATGAAGCTACAGGAATAGATTTAGAACTTGCTCTAGGGATAGTTAAGTTGCGATCGCAACACGACGATCTGGCTCTGCAAGAACTACGCAGTGCTGCTGCAGTATCGGTAAAGGCGCACCAAGCGGGAATGCAGGCAACCAAAGAGGCTACAACTGAAGCAGAGATTCGCTCGGCGATGGAAGCAGTAACGATCGCCCATAATATGACTTGTGCCTATAACAGTATCGTGACAGTGCATGGTGAAGTTCTGCACAATGAAACCTATCAAAATCAGCTACAGCCTGGAGATTTGTTATTAGCCGATGTTGGGGCAGAAACTCCTAATGGTTGGGCAGCAGATATTACTCGTACTTGGGCGGTGTCGGGCAAGTTTTCTAGCACTCAAAAAGATATTTACCAGGTAGTTTTACAAGCCCACGATCGCTGTATTGCCGAGGTAAAACCAGGCATCGAATACCAAGACATTCATTTACTAGCAGCCAAAATAATTGCCCAAGGATTAATAGATCTAAAAATCTTAAAAGGTAATGCTGAAGATCTCGTGGCGATGGATGCCCATGCTTTATTCTTTCCCCATGGTGTGGGACATATATTGGGGCTAGACGTTCATGATATGGAAGACTTGGGAGATGTAGCGGGATACGCAACAGGGAGAACTCGGAGCGATCGCTTTGGTTTGGGCTATCTTAGATTAAACCGCCCCCTTTTACCTCGAATGCTAGTGACGATCGAACCAGGCTTTTATCAAGTGCCTGCCATTTTAAATCATCCCGATTTTCATCATAAGTATCGAGATGCAATTAATTGGGAACGTTTGGCACAGTTTGCAGATGTCAAAGGTATTCGTATCGAAGATGATGTTTTGGTTACTGATTCTGGTGCAGAGGTATTGACTGCAGAGTTACCAACTAAAGTAGAAGCCATCGAAAATTTGGTGCTGTACAATTGATAATTGACAACTAATAACTGACAATACTATTAGATTTCTTGCATACAGCGCATTTCTTATCGATTTAAGACAGTGCAGTCTAATTCGTCCGCAGTGTCTTGGTGCGCGTTTTGAGGGCGTAATCCTGAGATATCATAAGTTTTTGACAAATGACTAATAACAAATAACTTTCGATACCTGAGATCCTGCATTACCCATAGGTCTATTGACTTTTAACCAACAGCTATATCAACAAACTTGGCAGCAACTAAATCGCGATCGAGTAATTCCTACTCTACAAAACAGCATTGCGCCAATTCCCTTACTTTTCTTCGATCGCCTTACTTCCACTAATACTAAAATCTGGGAGTTAATCGATCGCGGTATTAAAACTCCTGTAGGCGCGATCGCCTTAGAACAAACTGCAGGCAAAGGACAATGGGGTAAGACTTGGGTTTCTAGTCGTGGAGGGCTATATCTTTCTGTAGCTTTAGATCTCGATTTAGAGTTAGATAACAATTCTCATTTAGTAATGGCTACAGCCTGGGGGATTGCTACCGCCTTACGTTTTTACAATTTACCCGTAACTATCAAATGGTCAAACGATCTGATTTTAAATCGACATAAACTAGGGGGAATAAAAATAGAAACCCG